>DASZFN010000669.1:0-15917 GCA_035939715.1 Gemmataceae bacterium
GGGGCCTTGTCGCGGAACAGCTTTTGCTGCTGGTAAAACATCAAGAGGCACGCCGTCAGGTACAGCCGCCGCTTCTCTTCATCGGAATCGTCGGCGAGGTTGAGGATGCGGTAGTCCTTGCCGAAGCCGTCGCGATAAAAATACTTGTACGAGTAGTCGAACAGGATGCACTTCGCGTACTGCTTCTCCAGTTCGCCCTTGCCCTTCATGGCCTGACCGAACGTAGCGGCGGTCTGGCTCGAGAGCCCGTTGCTGGCGAGCATGCAGGTTGTGTCGGTAGGATTGCTGGAGCTGCTCTGGTTGGCCGACTTCCTGGTGCGGCTGGTCTTCGGCGTTGAGACGGTCGGCTTGACGCGGTACATGTTCGATCCGAAGATTCCGCTCCTGGTTCGCGCGCTGTCGCTGTTCCACGTCGGCCTGCCGTTCCTGCTCTTCTGGCTGGTATGGCGGCTGGGCTACGACCCGCACGCCTGGCTCGTGCAGACACTGTTCGCCTGGGTGGTCTTGACGGCCTGCTACTTTCTTACCCAGCCCGAGGAAAATGTTAATTGGGTATTTGGACCGGCCAAGAGGAGACAGCAGTGGATGGCTCCGCAGCTCTACTTGCTGCTGCTGATGGTGTTCTTTCCGGTTTGCGCATACTTGCCGACCGGCGGCCAGGACATCGGAATGAAGGCGTGGGTGCGAAAGGCTGAAGCAGACTGGCCGAATAATTGTCCCTGATTCTGGTATAAATGAGGGATGGCGCCCTCGGAATAAGGGCCGTCTTCATGCCCTCCGCTCCCATTGGCGGAACGAGGGATCGCACGAAGGATTTGTGCAAAGGTGTATCATGTCCAGTCCCGTGCCGCCCAGCGAACCGCAAGCTTTGTCCCCGGCGGAAAAGGCCAAGCAGTTTCCGTGTGCGCCCGGGGTCTATCTGATGAAGGACAGCCAGGGGCGCGTTATCTATATCGGCAAGGCCAAGAACTTGCGCAACCGCGCCGGACACTACTTTTGCAAGGCCGCTGTCGAGGACTCGCGCACGGCGGACCTGGTCAAGCTGATTGCCGACATCGATTACCTTGCCGCGGATACCGAGGTCGATGCCCTGCTTCTGGAAGCGCGCCTGGTGAAGGACATCCAGCCGCGCTTCAATGTGGAGCTGAAGGACAACAAATCGTTTCCTTACCTGCAAATCCGCATGCGCGAGCCGTTCCCGCGCGTCGAGTTTACGCGCACACCGCGGCGCCGGGGCGTCCGGCTCTATGGGCCGTTCACGAGCGCCAAGAGTTTGCGCGCAGCCATGCAGGTGCTGCAGCGCATCTTCAAATTCCGAACCTGTCAGCTCGACATCGATCCGAACGACCAGCGCTGGCGCTGGTTCCGGCCATGCATCTTGCACAGCATTAACCAGTGCACGGCGCCCTGCAACCTGCGCGTGACCCGCGAGGATTATCGCCGGCAAATACGCGCCCTGCGGCTGGTGCTGGAGGGCAAGAAGGACAGGCTGCTGCGCGAGATGGCAGCCGCCATGAAGGAGGCGAGCGCTGCCCTCCAGTTTGAAAAGGCAGCCCGCATCCGCGATGAGATCGAGGCCCTCAAGAAGCTGAGCCTGCGCGGCGACGTGGACAAGGACGTGCAGCCGGAAGTCTTCTACATTGACCCGAAGAAGGGAATGAAGGGCCTGCGCCGCATCCTTGGCTTTTCGCAAATGCCGCGAACGATCGAGGGGCTGGACATTGCCCACCTGGGCGGCGACGAGATGGTCGCTTCCCTGGTGACGTTTATCGACGGTTTGCCGTTCAAGCCGGGCTATCGCCGCTATCGCATCAAGTCTGTGCAGGGCGTGGACGACTTCGCCTCGATCCGGGAAGTGGTAACGCGGCGGTTCCGCCGCATGGCCCAGCAGGAGGACGTGTTTCCCGACATCCTGCTGATTGACGGCGGCAAGGGGCAGATCAACGCGGCCGTCGAAGCGTTTCGGATGCTCAATATTGAGCCGCCCTGTCTGATTTCACTGGCCAAACGCGAGGAAGAGATCTATCGGCCCGGCGCCATCGAGCCGCTACGGCTCAGCCGGCACGCCGCGGCGCTGCGGCTCTTGCAATATGTGCGCGACGAAGCCCACCGCTTTGCCCAGCACTATCATCACATTTTGCGGCGGAAGAAGCTTCAAGAGGAAGGGTAACCCAATCGTGCGGATCTTGTTGACGAATGACGACGGCATCTACGCTCCCGGTCTGCGCGCCCTGCGCAAGGAGCTGCAGAAACTCGGCGAGGTCCTGGTCGTCGCCCCGGCGACCGAGCAGAGCGCCGTCGGGCACTCCATCACGCTGCTAACGCCGCTGCTCGTGCAAGAGGTGCTGGACGAAGAGAATCGCTTACTGGGTTGGGCCGTGGAGGGCCGGCCGGCGGATTGTGTCAAACTGGCCTTGCTGGAGCTGCTCCCGGAGCCGCCCGATCTGGTGGTGAGCGGGCTCAACGCCGGCTCGAACGCGGGCATAAATGTCCTTTACTCCGGCACGGTGGCCGCCGCCATTGAAGGCGCCTTCTTTCGCTGCACCAGCATCGCCGTCTCGCTCGAATACACCAAGCCCAAGCTCGATTTCCCCCGCGCGGCCGACCTGGCACGCCGCGTGATCGAACAGATCATTGCCCAGAAGCCCGAAACTGGTACGCTGTTCAATGTCAATATCCCGAGCCTGGACAAGGGACCGATCCGTGGCATCCGCGCCATGCCGCAAAACGTCGCACCCTACGTGGAGAAGTACGACCGCCGCGTCGACCCGCGCGGCCGCGTCTATTTCTGGAACTCGCCCGTGTTCGCCTGCCCCGAGCCCCACCCCGACACCGACGTGACCGCGCTGGCGGAAAACTATATCACCGTTACGCCCCTGCAGTTCAACCTTACGCATCAGTCTCTGCTGAAGCAGATGAACACGTGGAAATGGCAATGGTAACCGGCTAACCCAGGAGTGATGTCATGGGAAGACCGTCAGGAGCGGCGGCGTTCGCGCTATGCTGGACAGCGGCAGCGGGTCTTTTCCTTTGCAACGCCGCAATGACTGCTCAGAAGGAAGCCAAGGACCCCGCGGCGGCGAAAGCAGAAGCGGTTCGGCTGCCCGGATTCGGGGACGTCTGTCACCCCGTCTCGACGCGCAATCCGGCGGCCCAGGAGTTTTTCGATCAAGGTCTACGTCTTATTTACGCCTTCAATCATGACGAGGCTGTCCGTGCCTTCAAGCAGGCAGCCCGGCTCGACCCTGCCCTGGCCATGGCCCACTGGGGCATCGCTTTGGCGCTGGGTCCGAACATCAACGCCCCGGTCGATGCCGAGCAGGAGAAGGCCGCCTACAACGCGGTGCAAAAGGCCTTGAAGCTTGCAGGGGAAGCTCCAGAGCACGAACGCGCGTACATCGAAGCACTCGCCCTGCGCTACTCCGATGATCCCAAGGCAGACTTGAAAAAGCTGGCGGTTGCCTACAAGGAGGCCATGGGGCGGCTGGCGCAGCGGTATCCCGACGACCTGGACGCGGCCACGCTCTACGCCGAGAGCGGCATGGACCTCCGGCCCTGGCAACTCTGGAGCAAGGACGGCAAGCCCGCGGAAGGTACCGAAGAACTGGTGGCGGTCCTGGAATCGGTGCTGCGCCGCAATCCGCATCACACCGGCGCCAATCATTACTACATCCACGCCGTGGAGGCGTCGCTCCATCCCGAGCGCGCCTTGCCGAGCGCGGCCAGGCTGGGCACGCTGGCGCCGGCGGCCGGGCATCTCGTGCACATGCCGTCGCACATTTACATGCGAGTCGGCGATTATGCCGAGGCCGCGCGCTGTAACGCCGTGGCTGTCACAGCCGACGAGGCTTATTTCGAGAAGGCCCGCTGCAGCGAAGGCATCTATCCCATGATGTACTACAGCCATAACCTGCACTTCCTGGCGGTCGCGCATGCCATTCAGGGACGCAGTGCAGACGCCAGGGCCGCCGCCGACAAGCTGGCGGCGCACGCCGGCAAGCATGTCGAGGATATGCCGATGCTCGAGGGGTTCCTTCCCACGCCGCTACTTATTTCGGCGCGGCTGCACCGCTGGGACGAGATTCTGAAAGTCCCCGCGCCGCCTGCAGAGCAAAAGCTGGTGACGGCGTCCTGGCATTTCGCCCGTGGCCTGGCATTCGCCGCCACCCGCCGACTTGAAGACGCGGAGCGCGAACGCAAGACCCTGCAGGCGCTGAAGATGGCTTTGCCTGAGAAGGCCATGTACAGTCCTCTCAACACGGCCCAGAGCGTGTTCGATGTCGCCCTGGGCGTCCTGGATGCCCGGCTGGCTGCCGCCCGCGGCGATAGCCAGACGGCGATCGCGTCTTTCCGCGCCGCGGTCCAGGCCGAGGACGCGCTCGCTTATGCGGAGCCGCCCGACTGGTATCTTCCCGTGCGCGAAATGCTTGGCGGATTGCTCCTGGGCACGGGAGATCCCGCCGCCGCCGAGCGCATCTTTCGCGAAGAGCTAACCCGCAACCCACGCAGCGGCCGGGCCTTGTTCGGCCTGTCCGCCTGCCTCAAAGCGCAGGGCAAGACTTATGCGGCCCAGTTGGTCGAAGCCGAATTCAAAGCGGCCTGGAAAAACGCGGATTTCGCATTGCTGGTGGAGGATCTTTAGCTGGCGTATCCGTCCAACGATTCCGTAAGTCATAATGGCGGCGACGGTTGCATTAACAGCCGCTCCAACGGAATCCGAGTAGTTGCCTGGCAACCGAAAACATTATAAAATCCATACGAACCAGGGATTGGCTCTGGCGAAAGCTGGCTGCCAGTCCTTCCCGCCGAATCGGCGGATTCGCGAGAGCGAACTCTGCCGCCAAACCTGAGCCTGGCACCCCCCCTTACGTGCCTGGTTTCGCCTTGCGTGAACTGACGCGGAAATGAGCAAAAGCGCCATGCAAACGGGGAGCTCGTCCCCTCTCTGTTCCGAACTGCGTCGCCCGGAGTCGCGAGGAGTGCAGCCTTTGACCATGCAGACTTTTCAGAGAGTGCCGCCGCAGCCCATCGAACGTCCGAAGCCGCCGGGCGGCCGCAGGACGCGGCGCACCAGTAAACTGCTCATGCTGGCGGCGCCGGTTCTGTTGCTCGGCAGCAGCACCTGGCTCATGCTCCCCGCCGGGCATGCCCATCGCTCCGATTTGCTCACGCAACCCGTTCACTTCGACAAGCTCTGCATGACTTATGCCGAGCACGGCGTGCTCGCGGCAGCAGTCAACAGCGACATTATCTGCCGCGTCAAGGCGCGGAGTCACGGCAGCACCGTGGCCAGCACGATCAAATGGGTGATCGAGGATGGCTCGCCGGTGCGCAAGGACGACGTCGTGGTGCTGCTGGACGATTCGGCTTTGCAAGAAGATCTCAAGACGCAGCACGTCGCTGTGCTCAACGCGGCTAACGACTGGGTCCTGGCCGAGCAGAACCGCACGATTGTGCAGACGCAGAGCCAGGCGGACATCCAGAGTGCACGCGTGACGCTGGAGCTTGCCGAGGTTGATTACAAAAAGTATGTCCTGGGCGATTACGTCGAAACACACAAGGATGTGGAAGGACGGCTCGCGCAGGCCCAGTCCGACATGGAGATGAGCCGGGAACGGGTCAGCTGGGCCGAGCGCATGCTGCGCAAGGGCTTCAGCACGTTCAACCAGGTCCGCTCCGAGCATTCCCAGCTCCAGAGCTGCGAGGTGGCCCTGGACAAGGTCAGCGAAGAGAAGCGCGTGCTCGAGCAGTTTGCGCGAAAACGCACGCAGACCGAGCTGGAGGCCAATCTGGCCGAAGCCCGCCGCGCCGTCGAGCGCGTCAAGCACGTCGCGCAGGCCAAAGAAGTGCAGGCGGAAAGCGAGCGCCTGACGAAACTATCGATCTACGAACGCGAGAAGCACCGCTACCGTGACCTGGAGGAGCAAATCGGGGATTGCACGCTCCGCAGTCCGGGGGACGGCATCGTCGTGTACTACGCTTCCGAGCAAAGCCGCTCCGGCAGCGGCGCCCAGCAAGGCGTTGTCGCCCAGGGGGAGCCGGTGCGCGAAGGCCAGAGGCTCATGCAGATTCCCGACCTACGGCACATGATTGTGGAGACCAAGCTCCACGAATCGGCGCTCTTCCACGTGCACACGGAAATCCGCCGGCCAACCGGCTTCACGCACGCCGTGCAGGCCGGCTTGCTGGCCTCGCCCAGCGTCTTGCAAGGACTGACGACGGACGCAGCCTTTCTCGACATGCGCGATCGGTTTCACGACCAGGACGAACGTGTGCAGCGCTCCGGAGATGCCGCGTTGATACATATCCATGCCTTTCCGGATTTGCTCTGGCACGGTCATGTCCGGCAGATTGCCAACGTGCCCTTGATGATTGACTGGCGCATGACCGACACCAAGGTGTATCAGACGGTGGTCACCATCGATGAGCCGCCGCAGAACCTGAAGCCGGGCATGACCGCCGACGTCACCATTTTCCCGGAGAGCGCGCTCGACCATGTTTTGACGGTGCCGGTGGAGGCGCTGGTTGAACCCGTGAAGCGCGGCGAAGCAAACAAGTGCTTCGTGCTCACGGAGGAAGGTCCGGAAGCGCGCGCCGTCGTCCTGGGCGCGAATAACGACACGGTTGCACAAGTCAAGGACGGGATTCACGAAGGCGAAGAAATCGTGCTGAATCCGGAGGCGCTGGCAGACAAGAGCCGGGCAATGATAGGGCCCTAATTTTTCTTCAGCAGGTTCTTGTCAAACCAGTCGGCAATCGTTTTCATGTCCTTGTCACGCCACCCCGGCCAGCCGTGGTCTCCGCCTTTCTTGACCACCAGTTCCGCCGCCACACCGCACTCCTTGAGTTTGGCGATCATGATCTCGGCTTGCTGGATCGGCACCAGCTTGTCGGCGTCGCCGTGGATGATGAGCGTGGGCGGCGCTGCTTTGGTTACGTGATAAACCGGCGAGATGCGGCGGCCGATATCCGCGCGCTTCTTTTCGTCCGTAATGAGCACAAACGACTTTGTCCCGGCGTCGAAGTCCTGAAAAATCAAAAGGCGCCTTGAAGCCCCGAAGCGTTCCCCGGCCCAGCGCGTCTTTGCCTGGTTCGCCATAATTCAGGAAATCGGTCGGCGGGAAGAAGCACGCCACCGCCTGCACGCGACTGGATACCTGCTCGATAGGGTCTCGGGCCGCGGCATTGCCGTCCTTACCGCCAACGCCTTGCATCAAGGACAAATGTCCGCCCGCCGACGCTCCGGTAATGCCGATCCGCTCCGGGTCGATGTGATAATCCCTGGCATGGGAGCGGATGAAGCGGAGCGCCCGGTGCATGTCTTCCAGGATTTCCGGGATGGTGAACTTCGGCTGGCTGCCGTGCATCACGGCGAATACCGTGTAGCCGCGCTCCAGGAATTCCCGGTGTAACCCCAGCGCGTTCACCATGTCATGGGCAGAGAACCAGCCCCCGCTGATGACATTCACGATCCCGATACCGTTGGCATTCTTGTTCAGCGTGAACACATCCATGGTCAAGGCAACGCCGAACTTGCGGCCGTAGATCACATCTTGTTGCCGGGTGAAGGGCGCATCATCGGCCGCGACTGCGCCACTGGTTGTCGCTAATGCCAGTACCAACGGCAGGATTCGAATGACGGCAATCTTCATGATGCATCAACTCCGATGATTCAGGCCGGGTTCGGATACACGGAACCCCAAGGCCACCCATCCTATGCCGCCAGGCCGGTCATTGCAAAGGGTTTCGCCGGCACCTTCCTTCTTTGACAGACCGCCCGGCGTGGCCTAGCCTTGGAATGATCAAGGAAGCGGCCCCGTCGAGGATTTTATGTCCCACCTGAATTCCGTCGGTCTCAGTGATGCCGTGGCCACACCCGCTCCGGAACGTCGCGCGTGGGTCCGCTACCCGTCCAACCAGACGACGCTATGCCAGGAGAAGTCGGCCCAGACCTACGATCTCTGGTTCATGGCCCGCATTTGCGATGTGTCGCCGAACGGGATGCGCCTGTTGCTGGGGCATGCTTTCGAGCTAGGAATCGAAGTCGCCATCGAGCCGATCCGCATCGAACGGCCCTTCGGCCGCGCCATCCGGGCCCGCATTATCTATTCCAATGAAGAGAAGCGCGGCGTCTGGGTGATCGGCTGCGAGTTCACCGAAGCTTTGACGGTCCAGGAAATAGAGATGCTGACCGATACAGAAGCCGGCGTCGTGCCAGGCCGCGCCTAGCGTTCCTTCCGTAGGACGGATTGCCAATCCGTCCTACAATCCTCTTTACCTGCACCCGCTCTTCCCGCCACAATGGACGCATGTCCGTTGCCGAAATTCTTGGTCCGGGCGGCGCCATTGCCCGAAACCTGCGCAATTACGAACCACGTCCGCAACAGCTCGCCATGGCGGAAGCTGTGGCCGAGGCACTGGCGGCGCCGCGGCATCTCATGGTCGAGGCCGGCACCGGCGTCGGCAAGAGCTTCGCCTACCTGGTCCCCGCCATCCTGGCCGCGGCGGACAATCCCAAGTTTCGCGTCGTGGTTTCCACGCACACCATCAGCTTGCAAGAACAGCTCATTCACAAGGACATCCCGTTTCTGCAGAAAGTACTGCCGCCGTTCAAGGCCGTGCTCGTCAAGGGCCGCTCCAACTACATCAGCCTGCGGCGGCTGCGCATCGCCCGGGAGCGGGCCGGCACGCTGCTTGGCGAGGCCGGCGCCAATGACCAGTTGATCCAGCTCGGCCACTGGGCCCGCGATACCGAAGACGGCAGCAAGAGCGACCTGGCCTTCCAACCGTTCCCGTCCGTGTGGGACCTGGTGGAGAGCGACAGCAACAATTGTCTCGGCAAGAAGTGCCCGGATTTCAAGGACTGTCATTATTTCAAAGCCAGGCAGCGCATCCACGCCGCCAACGTGCTCATCGTCAACCACGCGCTTTTCTTCAGTGACCTGGCCGTGCGCCGGGCCGGGGCGCGCGTGCTGCCGGACTACCAGGCGGCCATCCTGGACGAGGCACACACCCTGGAGGATGTGGCGGCCGATCATCTCGGTTTGAAAATCACGCGTGGCAGCGTGGAGTTTCTGCTCAACCGCCTCTACCATTACCGCACCGAACGCGGCTTGCTCAGCAGCCGCGGCGACATGAAAGCGGTCAATCAGGTCCAGGTGGCGCGGGCCGCGGCCGACCAGTTCTTCAGCGCTATCCTGGCCTGGCATGCGCAGTATGGCCGCGGCACCGGGCGGGTTCATGAGCCGCATCCCGTGGGCGACCCGCTGAGCGAGGAGATGCTTAAGCTGGCCAGCGCCATCGACGCGATCGGCAAGGAAATCGAGGCGGAAGAAGAGCGCATTGAATATGAAGCAGCGTCCACGCGCTGTCAGGCGATGGCGGAAGGTCTGAAGCAGTGGCTGGGCCAGGACATCGGTGGTCAGGTTTACTGGGTGGAAATCGGCAGCGGAGACGGCAAACGCATCACGCTCGACAGCGCGCCCATCCATGTCGGCAAGGCCTTGCAGGAGCACCTGTTCAGCCAGGTGCCCAGCGTCGTCATGACCAGCGCTACGCTGAGCGCCGGCGGCCGCGGCGGGTTCGGGCTCATCAAGGACCGCCTGGGAGTCAAGGAATGTCAGACGCTGCTACTGGGCAGTCCGTTCAACTTCCAGGAACAGGTGGAATTGCATCTCTTCCGTAAGCTGCCCGATCCATCCGCCCTACCGCAGGCGTTCGAGGAGGCAGCCCTCGAAAAGATCCGCGACTACGTGGCGCGGACGCACGGACGCGCGTTCGTGCTCTTCACGAGCTACCAGACGATGCGCCGCGCCGCTGACAACCTGCGCGCCTGGATCGGGGAACAAGGGCTGCGCTTGCTGTGCCAGGGAGACGGCATGCCGCGCATGCAGATGATCGAGGAGTTCAAGGCCGGCCATGCCGTGCTGTTCGGCGTCGATAGCTTCTGGCAAGGCGTCGATGTCCAGGGTGAGGCGCTGTCCAATGTTATCATCACCAGGCTGCCGTTCGCGGTTCCGGATCGGCCGCTCACCGAGGCGCGCCTCGAGGCGATTCAGGAAGCAGGCGGCGTCCCCTTCTTCGATTACCAGGTGCCGCAAGCGGTGCTCAAGCTAAAGCAGGGATTTGGCCGCTTGATTCGCACCAAGAAGGACACCGGCCTGGTCGTCATTCTCGATCCGCGCGTCCTGACCAAGCGCTATGGACAGTTATTTCTGGACGCCTTGCCGGCTTGCCGTCGCTTCGTCGATGGGGTGGCGACAGGGGAAAGATCTGCGGTGCGATAGGCATGGTGGCAGCCGCCGTTATGGTCGGCGGCTGTTCGAGAAAGCCGCTGCTGTCCAGCAGCCGCAAAAGCGGTGGATCGCGACGTTCGAAGCGGACGACGCTTCCCACCAGGCAGGCCCAGATCCCTGCCGGCGACGACAGTGCCAGGGCATAAGGCACGCCCAGCTTCACTTCCGCCGCGCTCAGCCGCGCCGGCCGGAGCTTGCCGAGCTGGTCGACGGGCACGAATTCGAAATAGACCCCGTGATCGGGCAGCAGGCGTAAACTGCGCTGCCGCGGATCTTCAATGGCCACGGCGCCTTCGGGACGGAGGTACATCTCCAGGCAGAGCACGCCGGCATTGCCGATCTCGTTCTCCAGGAAGCCGCGATCGGCATCTTTGCTGCCGCGTGTATAGAGCACCGCCGCCAGTTGCGGCCAGACCTCCGCAATGCGCGCCCGCCCCGACGCACGTTTGATCTCTTCAAAGAAGCGCGCCAGGCGGTCCATGCTGCCGGCCAGGCAGGTTACCGGCATCGGCACGCTGCGCTCCGCTAGATCCATCAGCAGGCGATCTTCGGTAAGCTGACCAAACCGGCCATCCAGCGCCGGCGAAGCCAGCGCATAGGACTGTAACGACGGCGGCAAGCGCCGCAGGGCGATTGCCTCCAGTCTTTCCGCCGGCACCGGAACTTCTGCGGGGAACAGTGTCGTCTCGCTCCCTAAGAGGCACAGCTGACCAGCGCAGAAACGCGCCCGGGGCCGCGCGTGCAGTACAAACGCCAGCGCCGTCAAGGCCGCCGTCTGCTGCGCCGCCCATAGGGCGGGCGATACCGGCACGTAGGGAAGCGCCTCGCGATGCGCCGCAGAAGCGATTGCCAGGTAAGGAATCGGTCCCGGCCACGTGGCGCCCGCCAGGTTCGGATAGGCCGGCTGCCAGTATTCGCGCCAGAGTTCCGTCGGCGTGCGCAGGGGCACCAGGCGCTGGAAATCCTCGAGGTTGCGGATCCGCCGAAAGTCGTGATCTCGGCCGAAGCGCGTGGCATGGCCCTTGTGAACCAGCCCCAGCAGCGTGCTGTTCTGGCAGCGGGCCAGCGACTGGCGGTCGAGTTCCACGATCCGCCGCCGCGCCTTGGCGCGGAACAGCGTATCCACCACGCGCCGCGCCAACCGAGTATCGGCAAGCCATTGAAAGGCAGAGCGGACCAACTCTTTCATGATGTCATGTTCGCCCTGACAGGAAAAAAGAAAGGGGCAAGGCGTACTACCCTGCCCCCCGACGTGAGTAGCCTATCGCGCTGAAGCCGCGAATTCAAGCCGTAATGTCAAACGGTCATTAGTCACTGGTCATTAGTCATTCGCCTGCGAATGACTAATGACCAGTGACTAATGACCGCTTGACTTGCTTCCTCATTGACTGGAACGGCTTACTAGCCGGCCAACAGAGCGCTGATCGGCTTACCGTCATCGCCCGAGATCTTGTGCGGCCTGCCGCCGAGATCGCGGATGCGCGTGTCCGGATCGATGCCGATGCCCTTGTAGAGCGTGGCAAACAGGTCGCCCACGCTGCAGGCATCGGAAACGACGTCTGTGCCGTCCTTGCTGGTGGCGCCATAAACGGTGCCGCCTTTGATGCCGCCGCCGCCCACGACCACCGACCAGCAGCGGGCCCAGTGATCGCGGCCGGCGTTCTGGTTAATGCGCGGCGTACGGCCGAACTCGCCCATCCACACCAGCACCGTGTTATTCCACAGGCCGCGGTCGACGAGGTCCTTCACCAGCGTGCCCATACCCTTGTCCAGCTGCGGCAGCAGCGTGCGGCTCAGCGTGGGGAAAATGTTTTGATGATTGTCCCAGCCGCCGAGGTCCACTTCCACGCAGGTGACGCCGGCTTCGACCAGCTTGCGGGCCTGCAGACAGGCGCGGCCGAAACTCCCCACCGTGCCATATTCCCGCAGCAAGCTACCCGGCTCATTGCCCAGATCGAACACCTTCTTGCCGCTCTTGTCCGCGACGAGGTTGAACGCCTTGCCGTAGATTTCCGTATGGGCCACGGCGGCGTCGGTATGTTTGGCTTGTTCGTGCTTATCCAGGTTCTGGACGAGGCTGTTCCGGAAATTGTCTTCCACGGTGTAGAAGAGCTGCTGTCGACGGCGAATGCGCAACTCGTCCACGCCGCCGGGCGTCTGGATGTTGGTCGGCGGCTGGCCGGGGTTTTGCACGGTGAACGGGGCATAGTTCATGCCCAGGAAGCCCGGACCGTCCGAAGGCCGGCCGATGGAGATGAACCCGGGCAGCGAAGAATCCTTGGCGCTGATCTCATGCGACGCGACCGCGCCGATCGACGGATAGCTGACCACCACGCTGGGCGCCCGCGCCGTATGCATCAACACCCGGCCGCGCTCGTGACTGCCTTCGTTAGTAACCAGCGAGCGGACGATGGACAGGTGTTTCATCTGCTTGGCGACGGTCGGCAGATGCTGGCAGATTTCGATGCCGGGGACACTGGTCTTGATCGGCTTGAACTGCCCGGCGTTGGCGCTGTCCGGCTTGAGGTCCCAGGTGTCCATATGGCTCGGCCCGCCGCTCATCCACAGGACGATCAGGCTCTTGTTCTGCTTTTTGAGAGCCGGCGCCGCGGCTCGCAGCCGTTGCACAAAAGCCATCCCCGGCAAGGCCATTGCCGAGAAGCCCATCATGTGCTTGAGAAAGTGCCGCCGATTGAACATCGGATAGTCCGAACTGTGCATGAGAACACCCCTGGTTTTGCCGGATCGATCTGTTCTTCGTGTCCCGTGGAAGGCTCTTCCTTCAAGTGTCGCTCAGGATGTATGTCGTTGTCAAGAGGGTACTTCGGTTTGCGACGCGGATCTTGGCGGGCGCTGCATTCATTTCGACGCAACGGTGCGGCAAAAGTTCCCGGAAATCCGGCCAACCTATCTTGAGCAGTAAGCGGCGTGTCTCGTAGAACGGAATTCATTCCGTTCAGCACTGGGCCGACTCCCGGGTGCTGAACGGAATTCATTCCGTTCTACTCCGGCTTTTCCGTTTCCTCTGGAGCATCCAGCCGGCGGAAAAGTACATAGAGTATGCCGTCATAAACCAGCTTTAGTCCGCCCGCGATGAAGAAGAGCCCCCGCGCCGTCGCCGCCGTGGCCAGCAAGGGGCCGGCAAACAGCGGTGACAGCGAAGCCCCGATGGTCCGCGCCACGCCAGTCACGCCCGCCGCCGCCGAACGCTCGTCGGCAGCGACGACGGCCAGCGTATAGGATTGCCGGGCCGGCACATCCATCTGTGAAATCGCGAAGCGCAGAAACAAGACCGCGACCGCCAGCGGCAGCGTCGGCATGAGCGGCACCAGGATCAGCAGGACATTCGACGGCACATGGCTGAAGACCATGGTCCGGAGCAGCCCGAAGCGCCGCGCCAGGGCCGCGGCAACCAGGGCCGAGAAGCCGGCCAGGACATTGGCGCCGAACAGAATCCCGCCGAGGGTCGCCGGCTCGGCGTCAAAACGCAGCTTGAACCAGTAGACGATCAGGCTCTGCAGCACAAAACCGCCGGCAAAGGCATCCAGGGCAAAGAGCGCCGACAGCTTGAGCACGACGCCGCGCGAGCGATGCAGCCCGAGAAATAGCCGCCCTGCCCGCTTCTGCACTCGCTCCTCATGCGGCACCTCGGAAGCCGGTTTCAGTTTTAGAAAGATCACGCCGAGAACCAGTCCGATCACCGCATAGGCGAGGAAAATCGAGCGATAGCTCTGGATCGCTGGGTTGCCAAGCCCTTGCTGAACTTGCACGCAAAGCCCCGCGAGCAAGGCGCCGGCCGCCGTGGCCAGCGAACCCGCCAGATGATACCAGGCAAACATGCGCGTCCGTTCATGGCCGCCGACGTTTTGCGCCAGGGCGGCCTGTTCAATCGCCAGGAACGGCCCCACTTCGTTGCCGCTCGGGCTGATGACACCGATGGTCGCCGCCAAGAGCAGCGGCACAAAGCTGCTGGTTCCCGCGAACACCACGCCGCCCAGCACCATGAGCAAAGAGCCGGCGATCAGCATCCGTTTTCGCCCCAGCCGATCGGCGACTGTCGTGATCCATAAAGAGATCGCCGCGTCTCCCAGCAACGTCATGGCGAGCAACAAGCCGATTTGCCGCTCATCAAAATCCAGCGCCGCCAGGTAGAGGACCAGCACGAGCGAAGACGAGCCATAGGCGAGCATCCGCAGCACGCGCGTCGCAAACAAAAGCACGACGTCGGACGGCAACGTCCACAACCTGGCTGAGTTGGTTGGTTCCGGGTCCATGATGCAGAACTTATGAAGAAAAGAAGGCCCGCGACGTGATTCTAGAAATTCGGAGCCCGAGGGGCATTTCCGCGTAGCAGCCCGTTGAAAAGGGGGACTCTCGCGGGCACCAAAAGCGGCGAGAAACGAGGCCCGCCAAAGGGACAGTCCCATTTTTCAACGGGCTGCTAACCTCAGCCGGCACAAAATCGAAAAAAACTTACTTTTTGATGTCACATTTTCCGAGTTTCGGTGCCTAACACTATAGAGCGCCTCCGCGACTCGCTGCACTTAAAGCGGAGTTTGAAGCCTCTCCACTGCATTGACTCCTGCCAGGGAAGCTCGGTTCGCCGAGCGAAATCCCTGAGGAAGAGGTTGCCCGTGCGCCCGCAGATTGCAAAAAACGGGTCGGTTGCCCCTTGTCCGGCTTTTTTCCTGCTGGACCGAGTTCTCGCTGAATTGCTGCAGGCCGATGAAGATGCCCGCGCCAATAGCCGACGGCTCTTGACGGCGGAAGGCGTCTTGTACATCCGTGCCAGGCTCGCGCGAAACGCGAAAAGCCGCCGCATCCCCGCCGCCGCCGCTCCCCGGATTGTACCGGTCTGGATGGCTCTTCCGGTCCCCTTCTGGGATGCCGTCAGTCGTTGCCTGTGGCTGGGCGAACGCCTGCTCAAGCAATTTCGCCAACCTGCTCCCAATCAGACCCGGTTGCTCGACGTGTTCCAGGAGCAGGGCTGGGAGAACAAGCACATCGATGATCCTCTTCTGGTAATTGAAGGAGAAACCGAAGCGGATGCCAAGCGGCGGCTGCATGAAACGGTGAAGAATTTGAATCGCACTCTGCCGCTCGGCACCATCCGGTTTCGCGGGGACGGGACTGGACAGGGAGCTACCTGGGAATACGACGCGGCCCTCGCTGCCGCGTCGGGTTACAAGGCTGGCTCGGCTCACCGGCAAGGGTCCAGCTGAAGCTACCCCAAAGCTACCCCTTGCAAACGTCGTCATCTGGGGAGACGATTTGCAAAACGAGTGGGATTTCGGACCCGTTGAAGGAGGGCCTCAAATGCAAAGATTAATAAGTCTGCTGCCTTGGCCCGCGCTCGCCGCGGGTATCTGGCTCGCCCTGGCGTCCTGCGTCGTGGCAGGACCGCCGCCCAATGTTCAGGTCAATCAGTCCGACAACAACACGGGCACCAACGACAACAGCACGACGCAGAGCGAGACGTGCCATGCCGTCTTCGGCCAGACGGTGGTCGTCGGCTTCAACGACTCGCGCCAGGGCGTGAACGGCTTTGCCAACATTACCAGCCTGCAGAGCTTCGCCTACTCCCAGGATGGCGGCGGGACCTTCACGGATGCCGGTCAGTTC
>DASZFN010000670.1:0-3569 GCA_035939715.1 Gemmataceae bacterium
CGTAGCTTCGAGCCGCTCAATCCGCATCACTTTTCGTTCAACAGCCCATTGGGCTGGTGTCCGACGTGCGAAGGGCTCGGCATTCAGCAGGGGGCCTCCCCTGCCCTGCTGATCCGCGATGCCCGGCGCGCGTTACACGACGGTGCCCTGGCGGCCTGGCCTGACCTTGGCACGGACCGTGGGTTTGCTCAGTTTGCCGAGGCCCTCGCCAGGCACGTCGGTTTCTCGTTGGATATGCCGTATGAACGGCTCAGCGCCGACCAGCAGCGGGCCATACTGTATGGCACAGGCGAGAGCTGGATCGACCTTACGGGTGCCGCCGCGGTACGCGGTTCAAAGGACAAGACTCGCAAGGGCAAGGAGAAGCAATCCGGCGCAGTCAGGTTCCAGTACAAGGGCCTGTTCCCGGCGATTGACGAGGCCGCGCGTGTGAGTTTCGCCTACCGCAGCAAGCTCGAGCACCTCGTCAGCGAGGTCGCCTGCTCCACTTGCGGCGGCTCCCGGTTGCGGGACGATGCTGCGGCCGTGCGTTTCGGCGGCTACACCATAGGGCAGCTTGGCAATTTGCCGCTGGCGCAGACGGTGCAATTCTTCAAGGACCTCAAGCTGAGCAAGGCGCAACAGCAGGTGGCCGGCGAGGTGTTGCGTGAGATCAACAACCGGCTGCAGTTCCTCGTGGATGTAGGCCTGGAATATCTCACGTTGAGCCGTCCCGCGCCGACGCTGTCGGGCGGCGAATCACAGCGCATTCGCCTGGCCAGCCAGATCGGCAGCGGCCTCACGGGCGTGCTCTATGTTCTCGACGAACCGACCATCGGTCTGCATCCGCGCGATAACCGCCGGCTGTTGCAAGCCCTGGTCCACCTGCGCAACCTGGGGAATACGCTGGTGCTCGTGGAGCACGATCGCGAGGTCATCTCCGCTGCGGATTACTTGCTCGACTTCGGTCCCGGCGCGGGCGACCGCGGCGGCGAGATCACGGCGGAGGGCACGCCGCAGCAGGTCCTGCGCAACAAGAATTCCTTGACCGGCCAATACCTCTCGGGCAAGAAGGCCATTGCCATTCCTTCCAATCGGCGACCGGTGAACCCGGAGGCCGCCCTGATCGTCAAGGGAGCGCGGCAAAACAATCTCAAGGATATCGACGTGCGTTTTCCGTTGGGCACATTCATTGCCGTGACCGGCGTCAGCGGTTCCGGCAAAAGCTCGCTCGTCCACGAGATCTTGTATAACACGCTCGCCCGCAAGCTGCACCGGGCCAAGACCACGGGTGCGGCCCATGACGATATCCTGGGCCTGAAGCAGATCGACAAGGTCATAAACGTCGATCAGGATCCCCTCGGCAATTCACCCAGCTCCAACCCGGCGACCTACACGGGCGTGTTTGATCTGGTCCGCCAGCTCTTCGCCCAGTTGCCCGAGGCCAAGGTCCGCGGCTACCATCCGCGACGTTTCAGCTTCAACAAGCCGGGCGGCCGCTGCGAGGCCTGCGAGGGCAACGGCCAGAAGAAAATCGAAATGCACTTTCTGCCGGACGTCTGGGTCGAGTGCGACGTCTGCCACGGCAGCCGTTACAATCCCGAGACGCTGGCGGTGCATTACAAGGGGCGCAGCATCGCCGACGTGCTGCAAATGCGCGTCAGCGAGGCGCTGGAGCTATTCATCAACATCCCGAAGATCCGCCGCGTGCTGCAGACGCTGGTCGACGTGGGACTGGATTATCTGGCGCTCGGCCAGCCGGCGCCCACGCTTTCGGGCGGCGAGGCGCAGCGCGTCAAGCTGGCGGCAGAGCTGGGCAGGCCGAACACCGGCAAAACCCTGTACCTGCTCGATGAGCCGACCACGGGTTTGCACTTTGACGACATTCGCAAGCTGCTCGAAGTGCTGAATCGCCTGGTGGATCTCGGCAACACGGTGATCGTCGTCGAGCACAATCTCGACGTGATCAAGACCGCCGACTGGGTCATTGACCTGGGCCCGGAAGCAGGCGATGCCGGCGGTTATATCGTGGCCGAGGGGACGCCGGAACAAATTGTCGCGCAGCAAAGCAATGGCGCTGCTGCCGCCGCGTCGGAACACCGGATATCCCACACGGCCGCGATCCTTGCCGACGTCCTTGCTGCCGGCCCGTATGCTCGGCGCGAGAAGCATGATCCCTACGCGGCCGAGACGCCGCGCGCGGGAGACCTCGAGCTCGACCAGGTCGGCCAGGACGCCCAGATGCCGTGGGAGAAGGACGGCAAGCAATGGCACACGGTAGATCGTGTCACCAGCAAGGGCGCCCCCTGCCGGTGGGAGGGCCGCATCCTGGATTGGCTCGATGAGCGCATCCACAAGGCCGGCGCGTTCAGCCCCACCGACTGGAATAACCGCACCATTGTGGAGATTGCCGCTCTCCAGAAGTCGCAGGGCTGGTTTCTCCACGCCGGCACCGGCCACGAATGGCTGGTGCGGCTGGTTTTCCGCGTGGGCAAGAACACCTTCAAGCAAGCCGACCTGGTAACGCGGCTCGGCATTCGCCCGCTCAATGAGACGCCCGGGCTCGAAGTCTACGGCAACGAGGACCGCGTGCGCGTCGAAAACCTGAAGGGCCCGTGGCAGTCCATCTGCATCCTGGTTCATCGTCTCAGTGAAATCGACACGCCGGCCTTTCGCGAATTCCTTGGCCAGGCGGTCGCCTCCTTCCAGGACAACCTTCGCCGCATGCAGTTGAAGCCGGAAGACGTCATGCCCTGGAAGCTGAACGGCGAGCGCTGGCACCTCGGGGAAAAAGGCTTTCCTGCGGGGAAGAAGGTGAAGTGGGACCGCGTGCTGTTGCAACAAATGCTGGACGTGGTCCGCGCCGTGGAGCCCAAGTTGCAGATCGATTGGTCCAAGCGGGCCGCCATCACCGTGCGCGTGCCGGGAGTGAGCCGCGCCTGGTCGCAATGGCGGACCAAGGAGAGCTTCGGGCTCGACTGCCGCTTCCTCGGCAAGAAGGGCCAGTTCAATCTCAGCCAGATCGAGTCGTTCGGGGTGTCGCCGAGCATTCGCAGCCATCGCGCCGATGGCGACATGCTGCGCCTGGTCTTTCAACAGCCCGAACAGATTCATGCAGCACGGCTGAAAACTTTGCTCGCCGAGCATCTCGCCGGTTTCCGGGAAATATATGCCGGAAGTCCCGTCACCTGAACCACGCACCTCCTCGTTCCCAGGCTCTGCCTGGGAACGCACTGTGCCAGAGGCTCCGCCTCGCGAGGCACAGCCTCGCGGGCAGTGGGTTCCCAGGCAGAGCCTGGGAACCAGGATGCTTGCTGCCGCCGTAGCTACTTGGTATTATGATTTTGAAAATCGTATTATTGCAGCTACGGACTTTCACCCGGCGGCTAAATGAAGCGGCTCATTTCCTTAGGCCTCGTGCTTGTGGCGTTTTGCTTTGCCAGTTGGCCGGCCCGAGCGCACTATAACATGTTGCTGCCGGAAACCGCATCGGCCAAGCGTGGCGACAGCGTCGCCTTCCTGTACCAATGGGGCCATCCCTTTGAGCATCAGCTTTTCGATGCGCCGGCCCCCAGGTCGCTTTGGGTATT
>DASZFN010000671.1:0-9318 GCA_035939715.1 Gemmataceae bacterium
CGGCACCAAGGTCCAACGCCTGGACGGTCCCGAAAAAGCCACCGGCAACGCCAAGTACAGCTACGACATTAACCGCCCCGGCATGCTCCACGCCCGCATCTTCCGCAGTCCCCACGCCCACTGCAAGGTGAAGAGCATCGACTCCACGGCCGCGGAGGCACTGCCCGGCTTCAAGGCGATCCACATCATCGCCAAGCCCGGCACGGAGTTGTACTGGGCCGGTGACGAAATTCTTGCCCTGGCCGCCGATACCGAGGAGCATGCAAACGATTGCTTGCGGGCCGTCAAGGTCGAATACGACTTTCTTGACCATCTCGTCAAGGAAGAAGATGCTTTGAAAGACGACAAGCAGACCGCCCCGCCGGTGGGCAAAGATCGCAAAAATGTCCGGCAAGACCGGGCCGAGAACAAGGGCAAGATCGACGCCGCCCTCAAGGAAGCCGACGTTACCCATGAAGGAACGTATGGCGTTCCCACGATTTGTCACCAATGCCTGGAATCGCACGGGCTGGTCGCCGAATGGGATGCCCAGGACAATCTAACGGTCTGGTGCTCGACCCAGGCGACCATGTACACGGCCATGGGCCTGGCAGCCTATTTCAAAATTCCCGCGACGCGAGTCAAATGCATTACCCACCATATGGGCGGCGGCTACGGGAGCAAATTTGGCCCCGATATCCAGGGAACGGCAGCCGCAGCGCTGGCGAAGGCAGCCAAGGCGCCGGTCAAGCTCATGCTCGATCGTGCCGAGGAAGCAACGGCCGGCGGTGTGCGGCCATCCGCTTACGCGACCGTGAAGATCGGCGCCACCAAGGACGGCAAAATCACTGCCTTCCAGGCCAAGTCCTATGGTTCGTCCGGCATCGCCAATTCCCGTACGGTCGGTCCGATGCCGTATGTCTACCCCATCCCCAATGTGCACCATGAGCACACCATCGTTCGCCTGAACACGCAATCACAGCGCGCCATGCGGGCGCCAGGTCATCCGCAGAGTTGCGTGCTCACCGAGGGACCCATCGATGACCTGGCAGCCAAGCTCGGTATGGACCCGATGCAGGTTCGGCTGAAGAATCTCCCGCCCAACGACGAAGCAGCCGTGGCCAAGAGCCCCACGTCGCTGAATGCGTTGTGGACCACCATCTACACGACCGAGATCAAGATTGCCGCCCAGCTCGCGGAGTGGGAGAAAAAGTGGCACGCGCCTGGGAAAGGCCCTGGCGAAGGCCCGGTGAAGCATGGCATGGGCATGGCCCTCCATACCTGGGGGGGCGGCGGCGGCGGTCCCAACGACGTCAATGTCACGATCGCCAGCGACGGTTCGGTGCTCGTGCAGTGCTCCACGCAGGATCTTGGCACAGGCGAACGCACGGTCGCGGCCATCATCACGGCCGAGACCCTGGGTCTGGGCGTGAAGGACATCACGGTCCGCATCGGTGAAAGTCAGTACGGCCGGTCGGGCGGTTCGGGCGGCAGCACCACTTGTCCCGGCACGTCCCCGGCTTTTCTGAACGCCAGCAGTGCCGCGCGCGACGCCCTGTTCGACAAGATTGCCGGCCGGCTTGACGCCAAGAAGGAGGACCTGGCCATCCAGCCCGGCAAGATCGTGGACAAGGCCAACAACAAGGAATGGAGCTGGAAGGAGGCGTGTGCCCGGCTCGGCATGGACACGGTCAAGGGGACCGGCAATTGGACGCCTGGCCTCTCCAACAATGGCGTCGGTGGCGTGCAGATTGCCGAGGTCTCCGTCGATACTGAGACCGGCGTCGTGCGCTGCACCAAGGTCGTGGCCGTGCAGGACTGCGGCTTGATCATCAACAAGCAGGGTTGCGAGTCCCAGGTGGCCGGCGGCGTCGTCATGGCGGTCAACTACGCGCTGTTTGAGGAGCGCATCATGGACCGCAATACCGGCAGGCAGGTCAATCCCAACATGGAGTTCTACAAGCTTGGCGGCATCGAGGACATGCCGCAGATCGTCGTCCACATGCACGACATGCCGGAGCGCGGCGTCATCGGCATCGGCGAGCCACCGACCATCTCCACCTGTGCGGCGATCGGCAACGCCATCTTTAACGCCATCGGTGTGCGCGTGGCCAGCGCACCTTTTACCCCGGACAAGATCCTCGCCGCCCTCGCGAAAGGAAGGGAGGCTTAACTATGAAAAACTTCACCTATTACCGGCCCCAGACCACCGCTGACGCCGTCGGCCTGCTCGACGACAAATGGGGCAGCAGCGAGCTCCTGGCCGGCGGCACCGACCTCATCGATCTCCAGAAGCAGTACATCGCCCAGCCGGACAAGGTCATCGGCCTGTCCGGCATCAAGGGCTTCAGCGGCATCCAAACGGAAGGCGAGCAGGTGGTCATTCAGGCCGGCACCAAGCTGGCCGACATCGCCGAGCACCCGGAGCTGCGCAAGCTGTTTCCGGGCCTGACCTCGGCGGCCCAGGAAATCGGCGGGCCGCAGATTCGCAACATGGGCACGCTGGGCGGCAACCTCTGCCAGCGCAATCGCTGCTGGTATTTCCGCGACGAGCCGACCGTGTGTCTCCTGAAGGGTGGCGAGCGCTGCTTCGCCCTGGACGGTGAAAATCGTTACCATGCCATTTTCACGCAGGGCCACAAGTGCGTGATCGTCAATCCGTCCACGCTGGCGCCGATCCTCGCAGCCCTCGGCGCGGAGGTAAGCACCATGGCCGCGGGGGGCGGCCGGAAAGTGGCCATGGATCAGTTCTTCCAGGCGCCCAGCTCGGCGACGGAGCGCGAGCATGTCCTGAAGCCGAACGAGATGGTGGTCTCGGTCAGCATTCCCAAGTCCGGCGCCCGCAACGCCAGCTACGAAGTGCGCCACAAGCAGGCCTACGACTGGCCGTTGGTCCAGGCCGCCGTCGCCTTTGCCCTGGACGACGGCAAGGCGAGCAAGGTCAAGATCATCCTGGGCCACGTCGCGCCCACGCCGCGCGCCGCCGAGGAAGCCGCCAAGGCGCTCGAAGGCAAAACCGTCAACGAAGAATCCGCAGCAGCAGCCGGCAAGGCCGCCGCGGAAGGCGCTAAGCCGCTCGCGCAAAACGACTACAAGGTCAAGCTCGTCTGGGTAGCCGTGAAACGCGCGATCCTTACTGCCGGAGGGCAGAAGAGGTATTGGGAAGCCTAAAGGTCTCGTTGGTCATTCGTCATTGGTCATTAGTCATTCGCTGGGCGAATAACTAATGACCAATGACGAATGACCATTTATCGCAGGCACGGATCATGTCTGAACCAACTCCAACTTATCGGCCGCGCTGCATGTACCTGTGCTGCAAATCCATGGTCGTTTACGGTGAGAATTTTGAAAGCGACCCGGATTACCAATCAGGCATGGCAGATTTCTGGTGTATGCAAACCTCCAAGGGCCAGGGGCCGGACGGGGATACCGTTTCGCTCGAGATGTGCAGCGACAAGGAACGGGAATGCTTTTGTGAGTATTGACTCTTTCGCGATCCCTCTTATATGCTGAATTGCAGCTGCGCTCGGCGTCCAATAAAAAACCCCTTCGGTGCCGCAAGCGAAGCTCACAGCGGCGAAGGGGGGTTGGAGCAGGCGCGGCCCGCGCGGGGGCTTACCGGCTCTGTGATTCCACAGGTTTGACAGCCACTGTCGAGGGCGCCGGCTCGGCATTCTCTTTGCCGTGGATGGCGTCATACACCTCTTGACGGTGGACGGGAACTTCCTTGGGTGCGACGATTCCCAGCCGGACCTTGTCGCCCCGGATTTCCACCACCGTGACGGTGATGTCATTGTTGATCACAATGCTCTCGTTTTTCTTCCTGGACAGTACTAGCATCGCCGCCTATCCTTATGTTGAGACATTGGGCCTATCCTGCTGTTTCTGGCTCCTCGTTTTCACTCTTCTAAGGTTGTCGCGCGTTCTTTCGACGGACATGCGCGAGGGCACCGGCGAAGTTCCGCTTCGCCTGCGGGAACCAGGTAAGTCTCGGCGATGGCGTTCATCCTTTTTCCGCGGCTGGGAGTGGGAGGAACCCCCTCGGGGATTGCTGAGACTTCATCATCATTTACTCTATCCGTCCTGTTTTCCCTAGTCAAGAGACATAACCATGTTTTTGCGCGTTTTCGTGCGCTTTGGCACGAGTCTTCTAGCGCCCTGCGAGCGGCCAAAGCGCCGGATTGGTGCATGTGCCTTGTCTGCGCGGTAAAGACTGCAAAATCTAATCCGTCCCAGGAGGGGGACCGTAGTCCTAACGAGGAAGCGGCTCGCTTTGCCGCGTATGTGCTGTCAGCAGATAGTATTGCGCAATCTGACGAACGGTTGGCGAGGGGTCGTCCTGAACCATTTGTTCCAGACGGTCGCGGAAAACGCTGGCGGATTGTTCGGTACCAACGCGTAGCGCCGCAGCGCGCACCGCGGGCGATGAGTCATGGCTGAGGTGGCGCAGCCATGCCGCCGGCTCAGGCTCAAGGTTCTGAACGCGTCGCAAAAGGTCGACAACTTGCAGGCGGGAATCGGGCAGAGGATCCGTCATGAGCCGGCCCAGCTTCAGGTGCTGCTCCTCCAGGCCGCGGCTGCGCAGAGCTTGTTCGCACAAATGACGAACTTCTGCGTTGTCATCGTGCAGCAACGGCAACAGCGCGTCCGTGCTGATCACCGACGGGGAGGCGCCCACCGCGAGCACGGCGCAGCGACGCACCTCCGCATCGGCGTCCGCCAGCAGCGGCACTACCTCACCCAGGAGCATAACTTCCGGCCGCATGGCAGCACGGATGCCGCTGATGCGTGTGGAAGCACTCTCGTCGTGCAAGCAGATGCGCGTGATGTGGCGGCAGGCTTCGAGCACAGCTGGTTCCTTGCTCAATTTCATAAGGCTAAACGCCTGGGCCAGAGCAAGGCCATGTACGCTGGTTTCGTGCTGAGCGGAAACCTGCATGATGCTGCGCGCAGCGACAGGCACCAAGGTCAAGACAGCAGGATCTTTTTCGGCCTTGCCCAGGAGGCAAGCGTGCACTTCCAGGATGGCCAGTTGCCCTGCCGCGCTCCGCGTCGGTAAAGCATGCGCCAACCTTTCCGCGAGACCAAGACAGCGCGAGTCGCCTGGCTGCCAGCTGTCTGCAAGCTGCCCCAAGGCTTGCGCAGCATTCGCGCAGACCTGCATGTCCTCGCTGCGCAAGCTGTCAATCAGGGCCGGTGCAGCCGATTCGCCCATTGCCGTCAAGCGCTTGATCCAGGTTTGCCGATGGTTCTCATCGGCCCGGGAAAGCCCGTGCACATAGAACCGAAGCAAGAGCGGCGTGCGCTCAAACCAAAGTGCGCCTGCAATCCCCAAAACAAGGATGACGAAGGCGAAAATGAGCTTTCTGCGCATGAGTTTTTCCGGATAAATACGTCGAGGGGTAGGGCGCCAGCAAGGCCGCAAACTATAAGTCATTCTCTGCAAGCGAAGCAATCCCGTTTGTTGCAGCCGCCCTGGTAAAGCAGAGGGGCCAAATGTCCATGCCCTGTTTGAGCCAACGTCCACTGCCAGTCCAGCAAAACAAAATCGTTCATGTCCATAATCGTCGTCATTCGATGAATAGGAGGCATCCCCCTGTCACGCTGAGGTAGCGCATGGTATTCCGTCATATCTGGATAGGCTGGTTGAGTCTGGTAGCTGGAGTATTCTGGGCAGGTGCTGCAAGGGCCGCAGAGCAAGATCTGCAAATCCAGAAGCGCGCCGCTGCCCGGATTCCCGTCGACCAGCTCCGCCAAGACATGCGCGAGCCCGTGCGGCGCGTGCTCGAGCAACCCACGCTTTACGGCCGGGGACCGGCAGAAGCGTTCACCGGCCAGGCCGATTTTTATGAGTGGCTCCTGGACCACCCCGACCGCGGTGTGGAAGCCTGGCGGCGGCTTGGCGCCAAGTGCCAATCGATTAGCGACGGGGGCAACGGCAGCTTTGTCTGGACGGATGGCCACGGCAGCGAACTGCGCTGGCAGACGGCTTACCGCAGTGATTCCCTGCGCGTCTGGTACGCCGATGGCAAGGTCCGGCCCGCCCTGCTCATGCCGGCAGTGCCCGTGCACCTAGTTGTCCTGTTACGTCATGGCAAACGCCAGGAGAGCGCAGCACGGATGATGCTCTTCCACCAGGCCGACGTGTTTTTGCAAACCGACAGCAAGACCGCCGTTCTCATGACGCGGATGCTCGGCGCCTCGGTTCCGCGAATAGCCGAACAATGCCTTTCGCAACTCGAGACCTTTTTTTCCGGGCTGGTCTGGTACGTCGACCATCATCCCGAACGGGCGGAGAAGCTGCTTGCAGGCAAAACGGCACAGCCCTGATCGTGAGCCTTTTGCTATCGCGGCCCGTCGCGCAAGTTTTGAAGTTGCGCTTTGCAAGAACTAGGACCCCTGCCGGCTTGTCCGGCAGGTGAACAGTTCAGCGGCTAGGAAGGCTTGCCCGAGTTCACGCCGACCCCCGCCGGCTCGTCCGGCAGGTGAAGCAGTTTCAAGCAGACAAGCTGCAGCCAGCCGATGAACTTCTTCACCTGCCGGGCAAGCCGGCAGGGGTCGGGCGAGACCAAAGCTATACAGAAAGCGCAACTTCAAAACGCGCAAGCAAGGGAGTTTGCTCACAGTGCGGATGCAATAGCCGCCAATCGCTTCCCTGGACATAGCTTCGATGCTCCGCTCCCCGGCACTCGCCTCTTCCCATATAGTGCCAAGGGATGAAGGATAATGAAAAAACCAAGCTGACGTACCGCGCCGCCGGGCTGGACCTGGAACTCTATGAGCAAAGCCTGGCGAGCATGGCGCCGCTTCTCAAGCGGACGCACACGCCGCGCGTGCTCGATTCCACAGCCGCACCGCATGGCAAGGGGCGCAAAGCCGGCTTCTTCGCCAGTCTCTTCAGTCTCGACTACAACAGCCGCCTGTTTGCCCGGAATTATCGACACCCGGTCCTGGTGACCTGCACCGACGGCGTGGGCAGCAAACTCAAGATTGCCGGCTTGATAGGCAAGCATGACACCGTCGGCATCGACCTGGTGGCCATGTCCGTCAATGACTGCCTGTGCACGGGGGGCGAGCCGCTCCTGTTTCTCGATTACCTGGCCATGCCCCGGGACGATCCGGGCCTGACGCGCGACCTGATCAAGGGCATCAGTGACGGCTGCATGGAAGCCGACTGCGCCCTGGTGGGTGGCGAGACGGCGATCTTGCCGGACTTCTATCAGCCGGGCGACTATGACATGGCCGGGTTCTGCGTGGGCGTCGTGGAGCGCGAGCATATTATCAACGGGCGCGGCATCCAGGTGGGCGATGTCGTTCTTGGCCTGGCCAGCGCGGGCCTGCACTCCAACGGCTTCAGCCTGGTGCGCAAGGTCGTTTTCGAGCATGCCGGCCTGAAGGTGACGGACTTTGTTCCGGAGCTTGGCCGGACGGTCGGCGAAGCGCTCCTCGAACCGACGCGCATTTACGTCCGGGCGGTGAAACGGATTCTCCAGCACTATCCAAAGAAGAAGCGCGTGGTCCGCGGTCTGGCGCATATCTCGGGTGGCGGGCTGGTTGACAACGTACCGCGCATTTTGCCGCCGGGACGGCGCGTCTGCATTCAACGCAACAGCTGGGAAGTCCCGCCTGTGTTCGGCTGGCTTCAGAAACTTGGCAGGATCGAGCAAGCCGAGATGGACCGTGTTTTCAACGGCGGCATCGGCTTCGTGATGATCATCAGCCCATATTACGCGGAAAGCATCCAGCGCCAGTTGAGCGAAGACCGCGTGCCAAGCTTTGTGATCGGCGAAGTGCGCGAGGGCGAACCAGGTGTGGAATTCATTTCCCGCCCTTAGCCAGCATCTTCAAGGGAATCTCAAACCGCAACACCCCAGGTGCGCCGAACGCCGAGCCCGGCAATTCCAGGCGCAGCAACTGCACGCCGGCCTCCGGCGCCGGGTAAACGAGCACATCCTCGATCGCTTTCCCCGGAGCCAGGGTCGCGCGGGAGATATGCCCGGGAATTTCCACATCGTGTCCGAAGGTCTGCAGTTTGTAGGTTCGACCGTGGTCGTCCTTCAAGATCGGCATCCTGGCTTCGGACCCGCCCCAACTGCTATAGCCGACGGGCCTGGGGTTGCCGAGATTATTCAGCCGCAGCGTCAGGACGAGATACTTCTCGCCGGTGACGCGCTTGCCCCTGGCATCGGTAAGCTCAACCGCCCGGAGAACAGCCGCTGCGATCTCGACGCGAATATCGCCAAGCTCGATGGAGCCTTTGGAAGCATCGACCCATGGCAAGTCGTCCGCTTTCTCCTTGTCGTGGGCGGCGTCAAAACGCGGCAACACAATGATAGCGCCGGCCCCTTCCGTAAGATCCCTGGCAACCAAAGTTTCGAAGCCGAACAGCGTCGGCCAAATTAGGCGAATACCCAGCACCAGCACACTGGCAAGCGCTGCCGCCACAGGCAAGGCGGCAACGCCTGATTTTCGCGGCGCCCCCAGAAGAGCGATCGCGGCGCAGACAAGCGCCGCCAAACCCGCCACGAGCGTCGGGTAATAAGAACTGAAGAACGCGGCGCTACAAACCGCGCCGCCGGCGAGCAGGGCGGCGGCAGCGCCGACGTTCCGCGTCGAGCCCGGCTGAGGCAACGATTTCGGTTGTGCCTCTACCCTATACGTTTCAGAGGCCGGCCGAACGACGACAGCCTTCCGCGATACTTCTTCTGGCGGCGCCGGCGTTTCCAGGACGCGTAGCACAACACCCAGGTCTGTCTCTTCTGCAGAGACTAGCGCGGGCATGGCAGCCGGCGCAGTCGCCGACGCGGGCACGGGCATCGGCGTAGCTGCCGACACCGACGCCTGCTTCGGAATAACGATCTTCGGCGACGACGAAGGCTTATGCGCACTGATCATGGCCGCGAGCGTGAATAGATACCGGCAGCGCGGACATTCCACGCTGGTTCCCTCGCGGTAATCAGGAACCTTCTGCACCTTGACGTGGCAAAACGGGCACTCGGCGATGAATGCCATGACTCCGACACCTCCTCCGCATGCCTTCGCGAGACGTCTCGTCCATTTTGCGTAGCGCCGTCCTTTCAAGCAAGGAAAATAAGGCACCAACGTTGAAAGGACCGGCTCCACTTTATCAGCTGCGCGCAGCTGTCGAATATTAGTTGGCCTGATATAATCCATGATGCAGGGAGAAGACGCTCCTCTGACGCGAAGCAGGCCAGGCGAAACGACTCATGAAGTGTCCTTTCTGCCACCAGGGCGATTTTACAGTCATTGATTCCCGAAGCCATCCTTCGGGCTTCCCGGTTCGACGTCGTCGCCATTGCACGAAATGCCGGCGGCGTG
>DASZFN010000672.1:0-27171 GCA_035939715.1 Gemmataceae bacterium
AGCATTCGCCTACTCCTCTTGCCGATTTCTAGGGAAGTTGACAGAATCCGCCCCGCGCCTGAGGTCAGTGCGCGCCCTGAAACCTGAACCGGAGGAAAGCCTTTCCATGCTTAGGTTTACGCGCTGGACCTTGGGACTAGCAATCGCGGCGTTCGTGACGGTCGTGCCAACTGTCCAGTACCGCTGGACCTACACGCATGGCAAAAGGCTGCGCGAGGTGACCGCCGGCAAATTCTACCGCTCCGGAGAAATGACCGCCCCCGGATTTCGCGAGGCCGTCGCCGGCCTCAAGATTCGCACCATTGTCAATCTGCAGGATGAGTATCCGGACCCGGATTTGCCAGAAGGCTACTTTTACGGCGGCCACATCCGGGAGAGCGAACTATGCCGCCAGATGGGCGTGCGTTACGTTTACATTCCGCCGGACCTGATCCCGCGTCGCCTGGTGCCGGTCTTGCGTCCCGCCGCCCTCGACCGCTTTCTCAAGCTGCTGGACGATCCTGCCGTCTACCCGGTGCTCATTCACTGCCGGGCGGGCTTGCATCGTACCGGCGTGATGACCGCCGTCTATCGCATGGAGCACTGCGGCTGGACGCCGCATCAGGCCATTGAAGAAATGAAGTGGAACGGCTTCGGCGAGTGGCCATGCACCGATGCCAACGATTACATCACGCAATACATCCTTACCTACCAGCCTGGCCTGCGCAAGCCGGAAACGTCATTGGTCATTCGTCATTAGTCATTCGCGGAACGCGAATGACTAATGACGAATGACCAAGGACCAATCGAGTGAGTAACCATGACGCTCCTGGACCGAATGCTCATCCGCAGCTACGTGAAAGCTTACCTGGTATTCCTGGTGAGCCTGCTCAGTCTTTACGTCGTCGTCGACGTTTTCACGAACGCCGAGGATTTCTTCGAGAGCAACCATGGACTGGCCGCCGTGATCAAGCATGTCACCAGCTACTATGGCTACAAGATCTCGCAAATCTTCGACCGTCTCTGTGAAGCCATCGTCCTCATGGCCGGCATGTTCACCGTGGCCATGATGCAGCGCAATAACGAGCTGCTGCCGCTGCTGTCGGCAGGCGTCTCCACACAACGCGTGGTCCGGCCGATCCTGCTTAGCGCCGCCGGCATGCTGGTGCTCACTGTGCTCAATCAGGAGATGATCATCCCGCGCATCGGCGCGGCGCTGCTGAACCCGCGCGACGATCCGAGGGGCGAGAAGGACCTGGAGGTGAACGGCGCCTTTGAGCCGAACCAAATTCATATTGCCGGCGACCGCGCCTCACGGCACGAAAAAGTCGTGAAACGCTTTTGCTGCTTGATTCCAGAAACCATCGGCAAGAACCTCATCCATCTCGAAGCCCGCGAGGCCTACTACTATCCGCCGGGAGATGGTCCGAATAGCGGCGGCTGGCTTCTCACCGGCACGCGCCCGGCGGAACTGGAGAACTGGAACAATCCCGCGGTGCTCGAAGTCAGGGACTCCGGCAAATTCTTTCTGCACACCCGCGAGGTCACCTTTGAGACGATCACCCGGCCGCGCACCTGGTTTGTCTATGCCTCGACCGCACAGCTGCTGGAAGAGTTGAGCAAACCGGACTCCACGCGGCTGGCCTCCATGGCCGTGCTTTTCCACATGCGCCTGACTCGGCCGATCCTGGCCCTGATCCTGGTCCTCATGGGGCTGTCCGTGATCCTGCGCGATCAGAACCGCAATGTCTTCATCAGCATGGGACTGTGCCTGGGCGTTTGCGCCGTCTTCTTCGCCGCCTGCTTCGCCTGCAAGCATCTGGGCGACACCGAATATCTCGCCCCCGCCCTCGCCGCCTGGCTGCCAGTGCTCGTCTTCGGGCCCCTGGCCTTCGTGAATTTCGACGCCATTCACACCTGAGAGTGCCGTCTTCTAAACCTTGCCAAAGCGGGCCTCCTCCCGCACAATCCCTTAAGTGCCTGAGTCAAAAACGGGGACGCGCCTCTCAAGTCGAGGTCCTTCCACGTCTTGAGATTGCGCCCGGGCCCGTGTCCGGAACAGCAGCAAAGGAATACCATGCCCACAGTCCTGGTGGTGGACGACTCCTCGCTCGATCGTCACCTGGCGGCATCTCTTCTGGGGCGGCGCGCGGGAGCAGAAGTCAGCGGCCAGCCCGCGCGGTTTCGCGTTCTCTCGGCCAGTAACGGCCAGGAAGCCCTGGCCGCCATCCGGCAAGAGACTCCAGACCTTGTGCTCACCGATCTGCAGATGCCGGACATGGACGGCTTGAAGCTCGTTCAGGAAATCCGCTACCACTTTCCCTTTCTGCCTGTCGTCCTCATGACCGGCCAAGGCAGCGAGGACATCGCCATCCAGGCGCTGCAGCGCGGCGCGGCCAGCTATGTGCCGAAGAAGAACCTCGCCTACGACCTGGTGGAGACGGTTGAGGACGTCCTGGCCGTCGCGGGGGCCAAGAAACATCAGCAGCGTCTGCTCGATGAATGCTGGGCGCAGAGCGAGTCGCAATTCGTCCTGAGCAACGACATCACCTTTATTCCGCCGCTTATCGGTCATTTCCAGGAAAACCTCACGCGCATGCGCCTGGTCGATGAGAACGGCCTGATCCGCGTGGCGGTGGCCTTGCGTGAAGCACTGACCAACGCCATCTTTCATGGCAATCTGGAAGCGGTGCTGGCGCCCCACGCCCGCGACGATGTGGCCTATCGCCGGCTCATTGAGGAGCGTTTGCACCAGGAGCCCTATGAAGACCGTCGCGTCTACGTCACCGCCAGGGAATCGCGCCGCGAAGCGATCTACATCATCCGCGACGAAGGACCCGGCTACGATCCCGCCGCCCTTCCCGACCCGGCCGACCCCGTCAATCTTGAAAAAGTCAGTGGCCGCGGCTTGCTGCTTATCCGCACCTTCATGGACGAGGTGATGCACAACAAGCAAGGGAACGAAATCATTATGGTAAAGCGCTGCGATAGATAGCCGTAGCCAGCAGTCAGTAGTCAGTAGCGAGCAAGGTGCATTTGCTACTGACTACTGACCTACTGACTACTGGCTACTAGCGATGAAGTTGCCATTTGCTGTAAGCGCAGATAACATACGCAACAACGCTCAAGGACAACCTGGGGAGGAGAGCCAGCCAATGGGTTTACGACCGCGAATCAAGAAGGCGAAACGAAGTCGGTTTCGCCGCTGTCCCAAGTGCCACAAGCAGATCCGCATTCATACGAAGCGCTGCCGTACGTGCCATCTCCTGCAACTTCGGTAGCAATGGTCGCTCAAATCGTTCCTGGCGCAGCGTGACAGGCGCCGCTCGAAAACCGGGATCGCCTGTGCTTTTGCCGCATGCTTCCTTGCGTCCCGGCCCCTGCTCGGGCATAATCGTTGCCTGGCAGCCCGTTGATCAGGGTTTGTTCCATGTCTGAATCGGATGTCCCGACCGAGGATATTTTCCAGACCGACGGACACCTGCGCGCCGACTTTTTCACCGAGGATGCCTTGGCCGCCATGCGCGAAGCCCTGCACCAGACCCGCGACACCGGCTGGGACAGCGTGCGCAGCCCCCACGTCTTCATGGGCTTGCTGGCGGCGCCCGACGCCGGCGTGCGTTACTGGGGCGATCGGCTTGAGGAGAACCTGACCGATATCCTCGGCCAGTTCCAGGAATTGTTCCGCCAGGAGTACACGGACGGCGAGCCGGTGCTGGCCCTTAACCGCGAGTTTCTTTCGGACAACGTCATTCGCTTGCTCCGCGATGCCCTGCAAAGGACCCTGGCCAATCGACGCTGCCGCATCACGCCGATGGACCTGCTGGTGTGCCTGCTGACGACGCCGAACAGCATCGTCGCCGAATGCTTTGAGCGAATCGGCATCACCGCCGCGAAACTGACGGAGTTGGCCGTATTGGCAGAACACCAGGCCCGCCCGAGCTAGCGTGGGATCACAAGATCCATTTCCGCGTAGCTGAACTCGCCAGAGTTCAGATTAGCCCCGAATTCCGGCGAATTCGGCTGCGCGAGCTTTCAACATTGCTTAGCGCGGTTTCCCCGTCGCCATAATCTGCCTAACCGGCAATGTCCCTATCCCCCGAACCCCGAAGTTGTCAAGTCCGCAGCTGCCGCTCTGTAAGCGGGGTTCAACAGAAGAGTAGAATGCCAGATGGTTAGACTGTGGCTCGCTTCCTCAGGAACGGACGGGCCGTACTTCGGGCATGGAGGCCTGCTGCCGTGGAGGCGCTCCATGAAGAAGTTCATTGTTCCTCTCATGCTTGCCGCCATGGCGGGCTTCGTTCCCGGAACTGGTTGCCAGCATTGCCAGAAGCCCTGTCCGCCCGCCCCGCCGCCGCTCGCCAGGGGTTCGGCGTTCCTGGTTCCGCCCGTCGATCGTTCCATTCCGGCGGGACCGGTATTCGCTCCGCAAACGGGGTTCCAGACCCCGGCCGCTCCGCCCGCCGGCTCGGACATTCGCACTTATCCGCCGCCGCTGGCTGTTCCGGCGCAGCCGTCCTGGGGACCGCCGTCGAGTAGCGGCGCGCGTTTGCTGGCGCCGGAATTTGGCACCCAGGAGCCACCGCTTAACACCGAGAAGAAGCCAAACGTTGCCGAGTCAACCTCTCCCGCGAAGCCGAACCAACCCGGCGCAGGCCAGGCGTCCGCGTCCCCGGTTTTGCCCGTGGAGATCCCCGGCTTCGCCAGCGCCCGGGAGCAGGTTTCGTCCGGCCGCAAGCCTTTTGCTGAAGGCTTCGATTACCTCAAACGCAATGGCTACGTAGCCGTACTCTACATTCACGAACCCGGTGAGGACGACTCTGCCGACAAGCGCGAGGCCGAACAGCGCGGTCTCAAGTATTTCACCGTCGAGGTCTCGGCAAAAACGCTCGGCCAGCCGGTCGTGGAGCAGTTCAACCGTCTTGTGGGCGAAGCCGGCAATCGCCCGCTGTTCGTGTATGATCGAAGCGGCCAGCTTGCCGGGGCCCTCTGGTATCTGCACTTCCGCACCGTCGAGCAAATGAGCGACGAAGCCGCACGAGAAAAAGCAACGGCGCTCGGACTCAAGACGCAAAAAGAAAATCTCAACCAACCTATCTGGCTGGCGATCCAAAAGTACCTGAGCGAACAGGCGCCCTGAATCAGCAGGCACGATTCCGCAGCATCGTAACCCGACGCGCCAGCGAGGCTCTCGCTGGCGCGTTGTGAAGGTGCGCTCCTGATAGCGGAATGCCACGGCCTTGTGCCGTGGTCGGTTACGTTCGTTTCCATGCGAGGCGCGCTTTTGCTCTCTGCGGATGGCACGGCCTTGTGCCATTGGTATCTGCACAAAGATGCCGGCGTTCCCGAGCCCCGTTCACGGGGCTTTTCGCGCAGCGTCTTAGACCCGCCGTTGACGGCGGGTGCCGCTGCCCGTGGTGACGTTGGCGACAACCCCGTTCGCGGGGTTTCTCGCGGTGGGGCTTGAGTCATTGTGCGAGGTTGAAGGCTCAAGCCCTACAGCGAGAACCCCCGTAAACGGGGCTGCAGGGGGATTAAACACGCTGCCATAACCCGCCCTGAACGGCGGGCCTAAGACACTGCCGCGAAAAGCCCCGTGAACGGGGCTCCGGATCCCCGGCGACTTGTGTGGATACCAATGGCACAAGACCGTGGCATCAAAGGCAAGGGAATGCTGCGGTTGTAGATGCTACCGTAAGCACCACGGCACAAGGCCGTGGCATTGAAAAATACCGCGGTGCAAGTGGGTTATCATGAAAGGCGCACCTTCAAAACTGGCGCGTCGGGTTACAATGATTTTCCAGTTTCCTCTCGACGATGAACCGCTGAATAAGTCAAATAGCGACTAACGCGTGCGAACCTTGCGGGCGAGAAGCTTGTCGTATCGCCCAGTCGAAGGCCGTGCGCCTTGTAGGAGAATCCGACATGGCCGATTCCGATTCGCCACTGCCGCCGCTGGGACAGAGCATCCCGCTGGTTCCTCCTCTCTATCAATCCTCCGTTTACACGCTCCCCGATCTCGACGCCCTGGACAGCATCCTCGACGGGGGCGCCCCCGGTTTTATCTATGCGCGCGATGCTCACCCGAACGCCCGCGCCCTTGCGGAGCAGCTCAGGGTTTGCGAGAAAGCCGCCTGGTCGGTAGTTTGCGGCTCCGGCATGGGAGCCATCACCGCCTCGTTACTCGCCGTGGTGCAGCCAGGGGATCGCATCGTCGCCAGCAACAATCTTTACGGACGCACCACGCAGCTCCTGACCAAGGAGCTGGACCGTTACGGCATAGAGACGACCTTCGTGGACGCGCGCGATCAACGCCAGGTGCGCGGCGCCCTGGAAAAGCCGGCCAGGGTGCTTTTCGTTGAAACCATGTCCAATCCGCTGCTCGCGGTCGCCGACCTGCAAGCGCTGGCGGAAATCGCGCACGCTCACGATGCGCTGTTCATGGTGGACAACACGTTTGCCACGCCGGTGCTGTGCCGGCCGCTCGAGCTGGGCGCCGATTTTGTCATCGAGAGCTTGACGAAGATGATTGGCGGCCACAGCGACATCACCCTGGGCCTGGCGTGCGGCACGGGGGATCATCTGCTTTCGGTTTCATCCGTAGTCAGCATCTGGGGCTTTGCATCGAACCCGTTCGATTGCTGGCTGGCCGCGCGGGGATTGGCCTCCTTGCCGCTCCGCATGCAAGCCGCATCACACAACGCCGCCGCCCTGGCCGATTGGCTGGCCGAACAGCGCGGCGTGGCGCGCGTGGTTTACCCGGGCCGGTCCGACCATCCGGATCATGCCCTGGCCGGGCGCTTGCTCGCAGATGGCTGTGGCAATATGGTGGCATTTGAACTGGCTGGTGGGCGCGATGCCGTGAACCGTTTCATGCGGCAGGCGCCTGGCATTCCCTTCAGTCCGTCTCTCGGCCATACCAACACCACGTGCAGCCATCCGGCGACGACCTCGCACCGTTACGTCAGTCCGGCGGAAAGAAAGAGACAGGGAATTACCGATGGGCTGGTGCGGCTATCGGTTGGCTTCGAGGATTTGAAGAGCATCAAGGAAGAAATGGCGAAAGGATTGGCATGAGGGACTTTTTCGCCTTTTCGTGATCAAGCGTTCCTGGTCTTCTTTTTCTTACGAATACTGCTTCCATCCTGCGTGCGCGAAGCGTATTCCTTTTCAAGCTGCCGCGTCAGCTCTTGCAATCGATCCATCAGCCGTCGCTGTTTTCGAGGAGCGTGTTGCGCGAGCGCGTACGCGGTAATAAGCGGCAAGGCCACGGTGCTGTCGAGATAGCACGTGACCGTATCGGGTAACTGGGCCGGATCAACCTTGCCCCAGGTCATGGCTTCCTGAGGCGTGGCGCCGCTGAGACCGCCCGTGTCCGGCCGGGCGTCGGTGATTTGTAGAAAATAATCATGGCCGCTCTCCGGCAAGCCAAGCACTTCCTGAATCTGCGGCTCGGTTTGCAAGATGAAGTTCTTGGGCGAGCCGCCGCCCAGGATCAGCACGCCGCTGCGGCCGCTCTTCTTGGCGCCATAAACAAGCGCCGCGCTCTGATTCACATCGCGCAGCGGATCGAGGCGCAAGGCGCTTCCTTCCAGCGCCAGGGCGGCCAGGTTCATGCCGATGGAGCTGTCGCCCGGGGAGGACGTGAAGATCGGCACGCCGCAGCGGTACGCCGCGGCCAGGAGGCTCTTGCCCTTTGTACCGACTTCTTCTTCGCGCGCGGCCAGGTATTTGCCTACCAGGTGATGAAACTCGGCGGTTCCCAGCGTGCGCTGAAAGGCCTCGCCCCGGCAGAGCGTGCGATAAAAGTCATCCGTGCCAAGCAGGTTCTCGTAGTCAAAAACAATGTCATAAATGCGAATGACCTGATGCTCGCGCAGCTTGAGATCGTCCAGGCCGGGACGCGACTGGTGCATGTCCATGCCCAGGGCAAAATGCGTGTCGTGATAGAGATTGGCGCCGGTGCTGACGATCCAGTCGATGAAGCCGGCCTCGACGAGCGGCACCAGGCAAGAAATGCCCAGTCCGGCCGGCGTCAGGGCGCCGCTGAGAGACAGGCCGACGGTTGTATCCGCGGCCAGCATCCGGGACGTGTACAGGCGGCAAGCCTCGCGCAGTCTGCCGGCGTTGTAGGAGAGACAGGCTTCCTCGATAAGCTGTGACAGCGAAGTCTGCCCCGTGACCGGTGGCGGATCAATCCGCTTGTGGCTGATGGTCTGCAGATAGCTGTCCTTGCGGTTGCCACGCTTCACCAGGTGTTCCTTTCCGAAGAAGTCCTTCGTCAGGTTAGGACTTGTGAGCGCAGCGGCAACACTGCTCCCCGGCGCAAAAAGAGCGGGGATGCGTGCGCGACGCATCCCCGCTCTCGTTCTTTCCTATGGTTGCCGAAGGCGTCTAGCGCGGCGCCGGCGCCTGTTCGGGCGCGCTGGAGGTGGCGCCCAAGCCGGGCACGGCCTTCAGTTCCTCTTCCTCGTTGATGATGATGCGCGGCGTCACCATGATCATGAGGCTCTCTGCTTCCCGTCCGTAGCCGACGTTCTTGAACAGCCGGTTGAGGTAGGGAATCTGGCTCAGGATCGGCGGGCCGAACTCGTTGCGGCCTTCATTGAGCCGCTTCAGGCCGCCCAGGAGCACCGTGCCGCCGTCCGGCACGTTCACGGTGGTACTCACGTTGATCGTGTTGAACGTCGGCTGCTGGATGAATTGCGTGAACGGAATCGGCTGACCGACCGCACCGCCCTCGAAGATCGGCGTGATGAACGTCGTGATCGGGAAGAGCGGCACGTTGGCCGAGGCCAGGCTGTTCAGCGTCGGCGTGATCGACATGCGCACGAAGCGCCGATCGGCGGAAATCACCGAGTTCAAGGCCAACTGCACGCCGCCGGTCGGGAACAGGCTGTTCGTGGGCACGAACACGATCTGGCCGCCGGCCTGCAGCACCTGGACCTGCGTGACAAAGAACTGCTGATCGGTCACGTTGATGGTCGAGGTCTGGCCGTTGAACATGGTGATCTTCGGGGCTTCCATGACGTTGGTACGCTGGTCGCCCGCGGCGGCTTCCATGAACATGTAGACCTCGATATCGCTCAGGAATGCCAGGCCCAGCGATACGCCGCCGTTGCTGCCCGGAATGTTCGGGTACTCGCCAAAGGGCGGAATGGCCATCTGGAAGCTGGACGGCTTGATCGGGATGTTCAGGTCCTGGGTGAACGTCCCAGCCGGCGTCAGGCCCGACACGAAGCTCTTCGGCGTGAAGACGTTCAGGAAGCCGAAGGGCCGGAACTGCTGGGAGACGATCTGCGGTTCGTATTTTGAGTTATCGGTCCGAATGTTGACGCTGAAGTCCACGCCGATGCGTTCGTAGAACGATTCGGCTATCGTGATGAAGCGCACTTCGATGGCGACTTCCTGGTCTTGCAGACGGCGCAGGGCTTGCAGCAGCTCCGCGACCTGCTCCTGGATGTCGGGCGTCTGGTTGATGACGAGCGCCTGGCCCAGCGGATAAAACTCGATGGTGCCGTGGCCGCCCATGCTCGACCAGGTCTGCGGTTGAATCGAGTTCGTGATCAGTTTGATCAGCGTCTCTTGCAGACCGATGTTCTGGTTGTCTCTGGTCGTCACGGTGGGCAGCACCGTGCCGTTGGCGCCCGGGCCGGCGCCGAGCTGGCTCAAACTCACATCCTTGCCGCCGCCCAGCGAGTTAAGGCTCTGGTAGGGGGCGGTTCCGTTGAGCTTGATATTGTCGGACGGCTGTGCGGCCGTCTTGAGAACGTTGGCCGCGGCGGCGCCGTCGCTGTTCAGCACCGGCGTGACCAGGTCAAGCACCGGATGAATGCGCACGACACACTTGCCGCGTGCGTGGTCTTCGGTCGTGACGTTGAGCACTTCATTCTGGACCACATAGGTCAGATGGACCTGCTGGAGCAGCACGCTCAGCGCCGACTTGAGCGAGATGCCGTCCAGCCGTTGCGTGATCTGCTTGTCCAGGCTGATGCCGGCGTCCATCAGGGCCGGCTCATCAACCACGATGTTGATGCCGGTCAGGCCCTGTACATCGTCCAGGATCTGTTTGAGCGGCATTTCCTTGAAATCCATGCTGCTGATCGGCTGATCCAGCCGGCGATAGATCTGCTGCTCCTTTTCGGACTTGACGTTGTTCAGTTTGAACAGCTCATCGATCGGCTTGCGATCTCTGTTGGCCAGCGATGTCTTGCGGTCAAAGGCCAGGGGATTGTCGATCGTCAGCGACGGCCCCTCCTTGTCAGTGCTGTCAAGCTGATCAAGAACGAAATTCTCCTTGTCACCTTTATCCTTCTTGTGTTCAGAAACGTTCATCGCCATGCGCGTCACGGAGATAGCCGTTTCCGCGACCGTGTTATCCGGATCCAGATCCAGAGCCTTGCGTGCGCAGATCATAGCCTCTGGGTACTTGGCTTCCTTGAACAGGGCGTTGTACTGTTTCAGCAATGCGGCGACCTTTTCTTTTTTCTCCTGCTCCACCATGCGCTCCTGCACGATGCGCCGCTGCGCTGAGGTCTGTTGATCGACCTGGTTCTTCTCGAAGTCGCGCTGTTTCTTGAACATGTTGAACTGCGCCAGGCGGCTGTCGATAGACCGGCGCAACAGGGCTTGCCGCTCCGATTCCAGGCCGGAAGCCTCCAAAGTCTTCTTGTAATCTTGCAGGACTTCCAAAGCTCGGTCGGTGTCGCCCGCCTGGAACATTTTTGTGGCGTCCTTCAGTGCGTCGATCCCCTCATTACGCAGCTTCTGCATCTTGACTTCCTGCATGGCCTGCACTTCCCTGGCAAAGTCAGGATCTGTGCGCTGTTGAGCGACCGGCGTATAATCGGTGGCACGAGCCATCGCCCGGCTGGCGCCGCCCATGTCGTTTGCCGGGTTATGAGCGGTTTGCGCGAGCGCGCTAGTCGGCTGCATCTCCGGAACCAGCATGACTTCCTTGAGCCTGGACTGTTTATCCGGGCTCAGCAGATGATAGTCCAGGCTGCGCAGCATGGTGGACGCCTGGGCATATTCCCGGCGCTGGAACGCCGTCATGGCAGCCTCGAAGGTGCGTTCCGCCGTCAGGAGTTTCTGATTGAATTCTTCGGCATCGATGGAGCGCAGCACCTGGCTGGCTTCCTCCTGGACACCGTACCGCGCATCGAAGGCAGCCACCGCCAGCTTGCGCGCGCTGACTGTCTGACCTGCGCGCAGTTCCATGCGCGCCTGATTAAGCAGTTCGTGGCCTTGCGACGGCACTGGGTCGCTGCGTGGCTGCGCATATTCCTGGTGCGCAATCTGGGAAATCTGATTCTTGTCCTGTTGGCCGTTGGACCAGCTCCGTGTGCGCGCCTGTTGCACGACGGAGAGTTTGCTATCGATGAGCTGCGTGTCGAAGCCGAACGCGCTAGCCAGTAGTTTGGCCTGCGTCAGCTCCGTCTCGGCGCGCTGATAGCGGCTGTTGTCCAGCTCCGCGGTGGCGAGGTACTCGTTGGCCTGCTGCAGGTGGCTCTCAATGCGGCGCTGGCAGAGGGCGCCAATGGCCGCCAGGCATTGCTCGGGAGAATCTTCCGCCGGGCCAAAGACAGCGCCGACGCGCTGCGCCTCGACCGCCTTCTGGCGGGCCTCAAGCAGCCGCCCGTCCTTCTGGTATTGCCGCGCCTCGCGCAGCACAGCCAGCGCTTGCAGTTTCTTGTTTTCGATCATGCCGCCGCTAGGTTGCGGCATGTAAGGCGTGGTCGTCGTACGCGTCGCGACCCGCTCCATGGAGCCCGTCGTTCGCTCGGTCCCCAAAGGCACCGGCGCATTGAAAGGCGATCTCTCGTTCCCCGAGGGCGCCGGCGGACTGAAAGGCGAGGGCTTGGCGGCCGACACCATGTCCGGGACCGGCGGCACGGAAGGCTGCACGGTGCGGGATTTGGCTGCTTCAATGTCCGCCAGAAGCTTGCTCGGGCGATCGTTCAGGTCCCACACGCTGTACGGACCATGCTTGCGCTCCGCAGCATGAGCCAGGCGCTCGGCGCCGGCAAGATCGCCCTTCTCATAGAGCCGGCGTGCTTCAGCCAGAAGCTGGACGGATTCATCCTGATCGCGCTTGCCGCGCGCCTTGCGAATGTCCGCCATGAGTTTGTCGGGAGAATCTTCAAACAGGCCCCAGCGCACCTTGCCGGTGTTGGCTTGCTGTGCCAAGCGCTCTGCTTCCTCGATCTTGCCGGCAGTATAAAGGTCACGCGCCTGCTTGAGGGCAGCCCGCGGATCGGCCGGAGCGTAGGCGCCGGTCGGCGTGCTGGCCGGAGTGTAGGCGCCTGCATAGGGCGACTTGGCGGCGGCGCTGCCTTCGACCTGGCGAATCTCGGTCACGATCTTGTCGGGCGTGTCTTCCCACCAGTTGAGGTCAGGCTTCAGAGACCGCGCCTTGTCGCATAACTCTCTGGCCAGGGCCAGGTCGCCGGCACGCAGCGCCTGCCGGGCATCATTGAGCATTTTTCTGGCCGTCTCGGTATTGGCGGCGGCGGTCGCCGAGCCCGTTACCGGGTCCTGCGGCTGGTTGAAAGGCTTCATGGCGTTGAAGCTCTGGGGAGCTTTGTCGTCGGCCGGCTTGGGCGTATTTTTCTGAGCCAGTTGCCGGATGCGCGCCGCTTGAATATCCTTGAGCACCTTGGACGGCGAATCATCCCAGAAGCGCAGCCCCGTAAGCGGCGAACGTGTCTCCTCGGCCTTTTGCGCCATCCGTTCCGCCTCGTCGAGGTTGCCGCGCGCCAGGGCCGCGCGCGCGCGCGCCAGCAGGCTCTTCGAGTCGATGGGGAGCGAGGCATGCAGGCGTGCTTCGGTGATCTCATCGAGCATTTTCTTTGGTGTGTCTTCCTCCATCGTGTACGAGGCATTTAAATGATTCGCTTCCAGGGCCAGGGCCTGGGCCGCATCATAATTGCCGCGCCCCATCATCAGGCGCGCCTGGGCCAGTTTGGACCGAGCCTGGCTGAGCGCCGCCGCATTGCCCATGCCGGGCGACTGGCTGGGGCCAAGCCGGCTGGGGAGCAATTGCTCGGTGATCTGTTGGAGGCGCTGCTTGTCGGCGGCAGCCAGGAATTGCTGATTGGGGGTGACCGTTTTCAAGGCCGTGAGGGCTTCCTGCATGCGGCCCTGGCGCATCGCGTCCTCGACCTGGCGAAGCTGATCGGAAGCGTCGCGCCGGGCCCGCAAGGCGGTCTCGTTGAGCTGCAGCCATTGTCCCAGGCTTTGCCGCTCGTCGGCCGTGAGATCGTCCTGGCCGGCCTGCGCCTTTTGGAAATAGGCGGCAGCCGTTTCATAGTCGCCACGCCGGTAGCTTTCCGTGCCGGCGCGCAGCACATCATGCGCGCGCGGCGCCCGGCCCACGCCTGGCTCGGCTGGGCTGACGGCCTCGATCGGCTGTACCTGCGCCTGGGCTTCGCTCCCGGCCGGCGCCAACACGCTTCCCACTGCCACGCTCAACCATGCCGCTGTCCATGCCCTAGCCACCCTGGCCTCCTTTCCCGTCCGACCCCCCGGCCGGCCCCCTGGATGCCGGAACCGTTTCCATCCACGACCCGATGCCCGACCCGGCACCGAGCTCGGCTTCCGGCGAACGCCCCCCACGGCGCCGATCCGGAAACCCGCGTGATTCTGTTTCGCTAAAGTTAGGGGCTGAAAAGCGGCGGGACCATAGCCACGCCTGCCAGACCGGTCAAGAGCAGTTCTTGAACGAATGCCAGCGCCGGTCGAGGTTTTTTCAAACCTGGGCAGATAACAAAAAAAGCGAAATAGGCCCCGCTCGGCAAGCGGGGCCTACCAACTGTTACCTGAATTTTCCGTTCTTAAACCATGCCCCAATCCCTCCTTGCGTGGGTCCCGGCGGCCTCCCATAATGGCAGGGACATGAAAGTGATCATCGGCGTCGTCTTGCTTCTTGCTCTTGGAATTGCGGCGTTCGCCGTCTATCACTGGGGCACCCACGCTATCACGCCGATTACCGATGCTGCGGCAATGGATCGGGATCCCCGGCTCACCTATGAAACGCCGTTGCTCAATGTCCGGCCCAATGTCCACTACGTCGGCGATGAAGTTTGCGCCTCCTGTCATGCTGACAAGGCGGAGACTTACCGCCGACACCCGATGGGCCGGTCACTGGCGCCCATTGCCCAGGTGGCTGCGAATCAGCAGTACGACAGGAAATCCGGCAACCCGTTCGATGCCTTTGGCTTTCAACTCCGGATCGAACGCCACGGCGATCAGGTCGTGCACGAGGAACTGCAGCGTGATGCCTCAGGCAAGGTAATTTCCCAGATCACGGCGCCCATTCAATTCGCCGTCGGTTCCGGGACGCATGCCTATTCCTATCTCATTCAGCGCGACGGCGTGCTCTATCAGTCGCCGATCACCTGGTTCAGCCAGAAGAAGACATGGGATCTTTCACCAGGCTTCGCCGGCCACTATTACCGCTTCGAGCGCCCGATCATGCCTGGCTGCCTGTTTTGCCATTGCAATCATGCGGAACCGGCGCGCGATAGCCTCAACGGCTATCAGCAGCCGATCTTTCAGGGTTACAGCATTGGCTGCGAACGCTGTCACGGGCCGGGCCAACTCCATGTTCAGCTTCGGGAACGCAACGAGGCCGTGGACCACGATGAGACCATTGTCCATCCCGGCCGGCTGGCGGCGGGCTTGCGGGATGCCGTCTGCGAGCAATGTCATCTGGGCGGCAAATTGCGCGTGACGCGGCGGCAGCGCGAGGTTTTCGATTACCGCCCGGGGTTGCCGCTCGATTTGTTCTGGAGGGTTTTTGTGACGGGCCCTGAGAAAGCCACGGGAATGCGCGTCGCCGGTCACGTGGAGCAAATGCATGCCAGCCGGTGCTTCCAGAAGAGCGCGGGCAAAATGACGTGCACGACGTGCCACGACCCGCACCAGCTGCCCGCGGCGGCAGAACAGCATGTCTATTATCGCGCGCGCTGCCTGGAGTGCCATGACGCCAGGCCTTGCACGGAAACGCCGGCGGCACGGAAAAAAACCAGTCCCGCAGACAACTGCCAGGCCTGTCACATGCCCCAGGCCAGCAGCGACATCACGCACGTTGCCCTGACCGACCACCGCATCCCGCGTAAAGCGGCAACCATGCTTCCGAGCATGGAAGCGCGTAATCCGCCGGGAAGCCGGAATGCCCTGGTCGAATTCCACGGCCAGAAACTTGATGAAGCGGATGCGGAACTGATGCGCGATTTCTGCGTGGCCCTCATGGAGAACACGCGGGTCAGCGCCGACAGCAACCGTGCCGAGGCAAGCCAGCAAGCCCTGCCGTTTCTCGAGCAAGCGATTGAGCGCCACCCTGACGATGTGCCAGCCCGCGATTCGCTGGCGCTGGCGCTGGTTTTCCAGGGCTTCACACAGAAGGCCCTGGCGACCAGTAAGGCTACGCTGGAATTCGCCCCAGGGCGCGAGGTGACACTCTCCGACGCGGCGATGATTTGCCAGGCCCTGGGCAAGAACGAGGAAGCCCTCGACTACTGGCAGAGAGCATTAGCCGTCAATCCGTGGTCCTCGCGCTATCGTTTTGAGGTTGCCAGGCAACTGGCCAGGAAGGGCGACTGGGAGCGTGCGGCCGCCGCCTGTCAGCGACTCCTGCGCGATAACTCCGCGCACGTCGAGGGCAGACTCCTCCTCGTCGAATGCTTGCTGCAGCGTGACCGGAAGGATGAAGCAAAGGCCGAATTTCAGATTGTTCTGGCCCTTGGACCAGCCAACGCCGAAGGCTTGCGGAGACGATTCGAGGAACAGATCAAAGACAGGCGCTAGCATTACCGGGTGCGCGCAAGGAAAACCATCGGCGTCTGTCCGGAGCCGATCCGGCACAGCGTGTCAAACTGGTAGCGGCGGATTGCCTGCAACGCCTCTCTGGCTTCCTGAGCCCCCTCCCCAAAATGCCAGAGCGTCTTGGTGCCTTCCAATAGCACCCAGCCCTCGCCCTGCTTCTGGATAGTCAAGGACTCCGGGCGGAACGGCGTATTATGCGCCCCGAAACAGAGACCCTTTGGGGCCTGCCCATTCACCAGGAAGTAGCTGAAAAGGACCTTCGGCCGCCCAATCAGGCAGTGTTCCGTGAAGTGATAATGTTGCACGACCGCCTGAGCGACCCGCGCGTCGCTTTCGCTGAGTCCCAGATCGGCGAGTGTGTAACGTCCATACAACAGCTTCCAATCCTGGCTATCCTGGCGTACCTGCACGTGACGCCAATCCACTGCGATGCGGTCCTCGATCGAAAACGAGGAGGGGCCTCTCATGGTAGGATTGGCTAGCTGACGCAGGCTTGGAATGGCGGCCAGGTCGTTCGGATTCAACTGTCCCGCGGAAGTGGTTTCCTTGGCGGTCGGATCTTTGCTTGATTCGTGGACGACCTGGCGCGTAAAGGGATTGTTCGGGAGGAGCATGCGCGGCTGGTTTGCGTGTTTGTCCGGCAACGTCGTCGCCGATTCATGCGCCTTGCCGGCCAGGAATACGATCATCACCGGCGCCGGCCGGCCGACGTAGCCCACCTGATCGAAGCCGTACTTTCGGATGATGGCCAGCGCCTGGCGAGCGTCCGCTTCGCCGTAGCCGAAGGATAAGAGCACCTGGCGGGCATCGCGTACGCACCACTGACCCTGGACCTGCTCGACGCGCAGGTTTTCGCGATCAAAGGCGGTGGTTCGCAAACCCCCGACGGCGTCGGCCGGCGCACGGCCGTTGGCGAGCCAGTATTCGAGCACGGGACGCGGATAACCCAAGCTTCCCACCTGCGTCAGTTTCAGCTCGCGGATAATGCGCAAGGCCTCGCGGGCCTCCGTTTCGTATCTGCCGAAATCCTTCAACCACACTGCGCCGGCTCGAAGCTGCCAGCGTCCATCGAGCCATTGGATCTCGGTTTGCTCGTTAGCGAACGTGGTCAAGTTCTCCGGGAGATCCTCGGCGGCCGGTGGACGGATTTCCGCGGCAGACGGACGCGTTGTCGAGCCCTGGCCGGTAGAAATGTACGGCTGCGCGGCCGCCGAGCCGGCGCAGATCAAGTAGCAGATGCCGAGATAATGGAAACGGAGCATGATGGTAAACCTCTTCTTCTCATGCGGCGACACCTAGCGGTCTGTTGGCATCCTCACTTGCCGACTGGGCTTGCCCGGGGCTCAGTCCAGTAACTAGCGCAGCCGCCAACCAGAGCAGCAAGCCGCCATAAAGGGACAGTCCGCAATCGCGCAGCACCTCGCAACCCGGAATCTGCGCGGGCAACGTGCATAACGCAAACATGGCCAGCAAGCACAGGATCCAGGGGCTGATGCGGGCCGTCGGTTGGCCTTCCATGCTGGCAGCCATTAAACCCATCACGACAGGCACAGCTAGGCAGAAGTAGTGCAGATGGCACACCGGCGACAGGAAAAGCATGTTCAGCACCAGCATGCCGAAAAAGAGCACCTGTGCCGGCGGGCCCTGCACTCGCCGTCTTCGACTCACCCAAAGCGTCGCCAGCGTCAACAGGCCGCCAATCAGCCAACTGGCGATGCGGACCTTCTGGGAGGCGTCTCTGGGCCGCGTGGCTCGATCCAGGTACAAAGTGTTGTGCAAGGTGGCCAGGATGGACTGGCTATCGGTGGCTGTGACGTTGATCAGTTCCTCTGCTCGGGATTTATCTTTGCCCAGTCCCAGGCCGGGAAGGATCATCACTTCGGCCAACTTACGGCATTGTTCATAGGCCTGCACGGGTCCGAAATAGGCGGCCGGAATGGCAGCCAGACCAAGGAATAGACCCAGGGCGCACCCGGCAAGAAGCCGAAAATCCCGACGCCAAATCGGATAGAGCAGGAGAAATGCCGGGATCATCTTGACGCAAATCGCGCCCGACAGCCAGAGCCCCGCCTGAAACCGCCGGCCGCGCAGCAGGGCTGCCAGCGCCGCGCACAAGAGAGCCAGCAGCAGGAGATTCACCTGTCCGCGCATGAGAGTATGCCCGATCGGCACAAGACAGACCGCCATCGGCACGAGGCGGAAAAACCACCAACGCCGGCCGAAAGGAGCGGGCGCCCGCGCTGCAGGATTGGTAAAACGTTTTTCGAGCGCGCTCGCCAGGACATGTGTAGCAAAGAATAAACACAAGAGACTGAGGACATACCAAATGCCAATGGACGCAGCAAAGGGCAGCATGCCGGCGCGGGCCACGCCAGGCGGAGGATCGGCGAGGGGGTAAAGCAGGATGGCGAGCAACGGTGGATAGCAGTAGTGCCACCGGCCGTCTACCTTGATTTCGTAGAGGTCCACGCCCGCCCGCGCCGCCCAGGCGGCCTGGGCGAAAACACGGAAGTCGCCGAGCCGTTGCTTCAGAAATGCCGAGCGCAGTTCCACCACAGCGCCAAAGCCGAGCCAGCCTGCACAGATCAGCACCAGGAACCAGCGCTGCCACGGACGCAGGGCATCATCTTGAGCGGGCATCCGGGACTCCAAAAGATTGCGTCTGCGGAAAGACACGCAGCATGGGGAAGCTGCACGAAGCGACTATTGCGCGGGAAATCGCGGACCATCCATAGTTCTCATGCCGGCTTCCTGTCAAGCCTAGCCAACCGGGAATCGAGTCATTTGGGTCCGGATTCTGATTCTGAGCGTGCGTATGGTCGGGATCAGAATCCTGACCTTCATACCTTGATTGACAGCCCGGGAAGATGCCGGTAATCTGCCCGCCCCACGGTTGGTGCTGGAGACGCCAGCCGCAACGCCAACCTGCCGATGAATCTTGCGGCGCAGCAAATAACCCACGTCAATTCCTTGACAAGGCTGAAGGTAGGCCAAGCATGAGCAACTGGGCAAGCGGGACCACGAGTCCTTTGACGAGCCTGGTTCTCCCTACTTACAATCCCGGCGCGACGCTGGAGCGCACCTGGCTTACACTGAAGCATTTCCTGGACAAGAGCTGCGAAAACTGGGAGATCCTGTTCGTCTGCGACGGTTGCAGCGACGGCAGTCCCGCGCGGCTGGCGGAATGGACTAGGGGCTACACCGGCCAGGTTCACGTCCTCAGCTATGCGGCGAATCGAGGCAAGGGACATGCCGTGCGCCTCGGCCTGGAAGCGGCGCGCGGCCGCTGGCGGCTTTTCACCGACGTCGATCTGGCCTACGGCCTGGACGACATCAGCCGCGTCGCCAAAACGCTGCGCGATGGAGCCGGCGTGGTTATCGCTTCGCGCCGGCATCCGTCCAGCCAGATGCTCATTCCCGCCAGGCTTTGCGGCTATATGTACCGCCGCCATGTGCAAAGCCTGGTCTTCTCGTCGCTGGTGCGCTTGCTTCTCCCTATCAAACAGCTTGACACCCAGGCTGGACTAAAAGGTCTCACTGCGGAGGCCGCGCGCACTCTCTTGCCGCACCTCCGTTGTGACGGCTTCGGCTTTGATTGCGAGCTACTCACGGCCGCCGCGCGCTTCGGACTCCCAGTCATCGAAGTGCCGGTATGTGTGCGGCTCGACAGTCCCACGAGTACAACCAGCGCCGCCACCCTGGGTCGGATGGTCGCCGAGCTCTGGCGTATCCGCCGCGCCTGGCGACACGTGAAAATGCAGGAAGCGATCCAGCCCGTAGACTCGGACCGGCGTGCCGCGTGAATGTCGAAGCGGGAAAAAGCGCGGAAAGAGCGCGGGAAGGGAAAAATTGCGGAGCAACCCATGGCGTAACTGGTGTGACCCAGTCCCCAGATCGGCGGCGAGCGTCATCGTTCGTTCTTGAAGATGGCACGCTCGGGGACGGACGGGCTCTTCGCCTGCCCATACCCTTCGGCGGCCTGGCGACCACCTTATAATCGGTGGCCCATGGCTTTGCGTCCCCGTCTCACGGCGGGTTTGCCCTTTCGAGGATGAAAGGCGTTGTGATCCGAGCAGGACGCCAGGGGTTGCTCCCGTAGCCGCCACTAAAGCTGGCGACTACGTTTGCATTTGAACTCTAGACCGCGTTCCTGGGGGATGCAAACGGGACAACCAGCGGCGTGCGCGGATTTGCATGCGTATTATTGCCCCGAGCAAAAACCACGGGTCTTCATTATTAGGCGCCGCGCGAAAATGAGCGTCGCCTTTCCGCTCCACGAAAGGATGTTCTTTCGCGGAGCGAAAGACGACGTTCTGTTCTTTAGTGGTTAAACAAAAACGCCGGGCTGTTCAGCAACGCCCAGGCCAGGTCCTGCGCGCCGAGCAAACGCCGGTCGCCCGGCAACGCATGAGCAGCCAGCTCGCTGCGCAAGCGTGCCAGTTCGGCGTCGGTTGAAGCGAAGTAACCGGCGACAGCCGCCTTTTGCTCGGGCGTCCGCTTCTCAGGCACAACGGCCAGAATCTTTCCTATGCTGTCCGGCAGTCCTTCCAGCGGAATGGCGCCCCTGGCCGTGCTTAGCGAGATCCTGAACTTGCCGATGTTGTGATCCTTGCCGGGGAATTGCTGATCCAAAACAAACGTCAGCAGCGTGCCGCCCGGAAAACCGACCGGCTCTTTCGTCGCAAAGACTGCGCGGTGCGTGGCGCCGAAAGCAGGCGAGACCGCCCAGCCGCCTCCCAGCGAGCTGTCGAGAGCGCTGGCGACGGGATAGCTATCTTGCGAGAAATCGGCTACTGCCTTGTGCAGCAGCACCGGTTTCGCCTTGGTCGGTTCCGTTTGCGGGGCCGCCGTCACCTTGAATTTGTTGAGGACGAAATTGCCGTTCGGCGCCCGGCCCGGCCCGCCTGCGGGAAGCCGGCGATCCGCGAGCACTTCCAGGCGCACCGCCGTAATGCCGTTCAGCTTGGTATTCGCCGTAACGGTGTAACTCTCAGGGAACGGATTCTTGCCGCTGGCAAACAACGACTGATCCGCTTCCTTGGTAAGGACGGCCCCGCCCGTGGATTTGAAGCTCGCCGGTTCAAGGACAGTCCAGATCGAGTTTGTCACCGTCTTTTCCCAGGCCGCTTGCCGCGAGGGCAGCGATTTTTCGCGTTCCCTAACGGCGGCTTGCAAGCGGGTATGCTCGGCAACCTGGTGTGCATACTCGTCATTGCCGCCGCGCAGAGCCTGGATGCCTGCCGACAGCTCTTGCGGGCTGGGCGGCCGGCACAAAATCGACAGGAACAGATCTTCGATGACCTTGGCGTCGTCCTTCTCTGTGGCGACGATTTTCACAATGCGATTCTGCGGATCCTTGATGGCGTCGGCCACAATGGGACCGTTGACGAGGTTGAGCACCGGGCCCAGCATCAAACTTCCGGAGCGCTCGCATTCGCAGGCGCTTTCCCGAGGCGGGCGGCCGAACAGGTCGAGGAAGCCGCTCGGCACCTCGACCTTGGAATCAAGCTGCTGCACGGCACGCTGACCGGCGGGCATGCCGGACAAATGGCTCACCGTCCCCGTGGCGCGATGGATGGCGTCGTAGAGCGCCTCCGCGGGCAGGCGCCGGGCCATGGCATGCGAGTAATTGATATCGTCATCCTTGTTCCACTTGTTCGTGGCAATCGATTGCTGGTAAACCCGCGATTTGCAAATGGTGCGCACGATTTGCTGTACGTTGAAACCGCTGTCGATGAATTCCCGGGTGAGGCGGTCCAGCAGCTGGGGATTGGTCGGCGGATTGCCGGCCCGGATGTCATCGATCGGCTCAATGATGCCGACGCCGAGTAAATATGCCCACAAGCGATTGACGTAGCTCTTCGCAAAATAGGGATTGTCCTTGCTGGTGATCCAGTGGGCCAGTTGCTCGCGCCGGCTCACGGTGCTGGCGGCCAGGTCCGGGTGCGTGAAGGGAAACCGCGGCGCCGCCGTTGCGCCCGTGCGCGAATGTTTGACGTCGCCCGAGCCCTTGTCGAAGATAATCTCGACCAGCGCCGTGGCGGCTTCCACATCGCTGCCGCCGACCTTCTGATTCTTGAAATGCGGATCATCCTTGCGGGTCACCTGGCTGAAGTACGCGGCCAAGTGATAATACTGATCCTGGGTCCAGCGCTCGAACGGATGGTCGTGGCACTTGTTGCAGTTGAAACGCACGGCGAGGAAAAGTTGCGTCGTGTTCTCCATCGCCAGTTCCGGGTCGCGCAGCACCTTGTAATAAGCAGCCGGGGGATTTTCGAGCGTGGAACCCGATGCCGTCAGGATGGTGTGCACGAACCGGTCATAGGGCATGTTGCCGGCCACGGCCTGGCGAATCCAGTTCCGCAGCGCCAAGGCTCCCTTTTCACCCAGGTACTTGCGATTGACCTGAAGCAGATCGGCCCACTTGTTGGTCCAGTACTCCACGTAGTCGGGGCTGCCAACGAGCCGGTCGATCATGGCTTCGCGCTTGACGCGTGAAGGCCGGCTATCGGCGAGAAAGGCGCGCACGTCATCGGTCATCGGCGGCAGTCCCGTCAGGTCCAGATAGATCCGTCGAATGAATTCCGTGTCCGTGCACAGCTCGCTCGGCAGAATCTTGACCTGCTTGAGTTTGTCATCGACCAGCTTGTCGATGTAGTTAAGCTCGGGCACTTCCTGCCAGGCGAAGCCGCTGCGGTCACCCATGACGACGAGCGTGCTGGCGGCATAGCTTCCCTCATAGCGGACCAGCATGGTGGCTTCGCCGCGGCGCACGGCGCTGACCAGCCCTTGTTTGTCCACCGTGGCAACCTCGTTGTTGCTGCTTTCCACAAACGCCTCGGCAGTAACGTCGCGACTGGAGCCGTCGCTGTATTTCGCCAGCACAGCCATCTGCTGCTTCATGCCGGGCAGGGGCAATACGGCAGACTTTGGTGTGGCCTCCAGGCTGGTGACGCGCAGGCCACCCAGATCCAGCTTGACGCCGGCTGCAATCCAGGCCTTGATCAGCTCGTAGTACGGATCGCCGGGTTGGATCAGCGCGCCGCCGACATGGGGCACGGCGCCGGACGGCTTGAGCAACATCAAACTGCGTTCGGGTGCAGCCCGATTGAAGCGGCGGCCTTCCAGGTCATCGGTGAGGGAAATATGATCGAAGAGCGGGTCGTAACCGCGCAAAGACAACTTGAAGCCGTTCTTGCCTTGCTGGGCGCCGTGACAGGTCCCGGCATTGCAGCCGATCTTCGACAGCGCCGGCATCACGTCGCGCACGAAGCTGACGGGATATTCCTTCTTTAGCCCGCTCACATTCACGGGCACGGTCACGGAGTGGCCTGCAACCTGGTATTTGACTGTCCCACTTCCATCGCCCACCGGGCGAATGAGCCCATTGGGCGTGATCTTGACCAGCTTCGCGTCGGCCTCGACCTGCGCCATGCGCGTCAGATCCACGCGCTCACCGGTTTGGAGTTGGCCCGTCAACAAGATCTGCCGGTAATCGTACGGATGGCGGAGCGCGACCACGGCCGGCTCGGCCTCGACACGGATTACCTTCATGCCGGCGGGCAAGCCTTCCTGAGCAGTGGCGGCGGGCATTACTCCTGAAAACAGGCCTGCGAGAACTAGCAAAGTACAGCTATGCAAAAGGCTAGGCTTCATGGCAATTCCCTGTAATCCTTCCTGGGCAAGGTCCTGTTCGCTTTCTTGCGACTAATTCCTCGCGCTTGTCACGGCGTTGGTTTTCACGGGGTAGGGGATGAATTCCTTGATCAGCTTACCCGTCTGGGCGTCATTGAGGCGCACCAGGCCGTCAAAGCCGCCGGAGGCCACTACCTTTCCATCCGGCCGGAACGCAACCGCGTACACCGCGCCGCGCTCGCCTTCCAACCTGGTTACAAGCTTGGCGTCCGCCTCCTGGTAAATGCGCACCTCGCCTTTGCCTTCATGGCTGCTGCTGACGGCGACGCGGCTGCCGTCCGGACTGTAGCGGGCTCTGAAAATCCGGCCGGGCAGCGCTTCAAATACGCGCAGCCGATTGAAATCATCGCCGATGACGCGCTTCTTGTCCCGATACATCTTGTAAATCTTGGCCTGACCGTCCGAGCCGCCGATCAGCAATTCGTCTTTCTTAGGATTGCGTGCGACCGTTTGCAGGCCGCCTTTCAGGGCGCCGGGAGTGATGCTCGTAATATTGTCCACAAAGCGTTGCGTCGCCACTTCGGTCAGCTTCATGGACATGTCCCGGCTCACGGACACCAGATGCGAGCCGTCCGTTGAGAAAACCGTATCGAGCACCCAATCGTTATGGGCGCCTTGAAAGAGCACCTGCTTGCCGGTTTTCGCCTCGATCGCGCGCAAGGTGTTGTCGGCACAGCCGAACGCAACCTTGGTTCCGTCCGGCGACCAGCTGCCGCCGTAGACCGTGTCATACGTAGCCGGCAGAGAGAGTTTCAGTTCCTTCTTGGCGATGTCCCAAATTTGCACCTCGCCGAAGCGCCCCGGGTCGCCGCCCGTGACAGCCAGCGACTTGCTGTCGGGCGAGAACGCCAGCGACTGCACACGTTCGGACAGCCCCACCAGGCGGGCAACGAGGCCCGCGCCGTCGGCCTTGTGCAGGAGCACCTCATGATAGCCGGCCACGGCGAGCAACTTGCCGTCTGGCGAGAAATCGACCGACGTGATAACGGGGGGAGACGCGTAGGCCGGCGGATGCTCTGCATCGATCAGCTGCTGGGCGATCCGCGGCGTGTCGTCCTTGGCCCCCTGGGCGATCCACTGCTGGATAAGCTTCACCTCACGCTCGAGAAGGGGATCCTTGCCCTTTGGCATAGCCGGTCGCTTGCCGTCATGCGATGTGATTTGCGCGACAATCTTGCTCGCCTCCGGCTTGCCTGGCACAACGCCCGGCTCGCCGCTTTCGCCTTTTTCCAGGAGGCTGGCATAGCTGGTCATGATGAAACTGCCCTGGGCCCGGGCCGGCTGATGGCAGCCCTGGCAGTTCTGCTGGATGATGCGGCGCACCTCGCGGTAATAACTGACGGGAGCCGGCTCGACAGACTTCGCGACCGGCTTATCGGCCGACGCCGCGAACGAAAACCCGATCAGTAGTCCGGCGGCCGCCAGCAGTCCTTGAAGCATCCGCATCGGCAACACCTCGCACCCTTCGGACAGGCTAACAGTACCCTAGCAGCAAAACGAAAACAACGAAACCAAAGTCCCAACTTCAGTCACGCGTGCGTCGTTTGTGACAATGGCCGGCAATCAAGGCTGGCCGGCAAGGTAGGCAGGAATATTTGGCAGTGCCTGTTATCTTGTCAGAATCGAACTCCGCTTTCAAGAAGTTTTTCCGCGCCGAGCGCGCGAAGTCATTGACGGCTTGCCTGAATGGGGAGTATAGTACAGGCGAGATCAGCGCACGCAGCCGCTACAGCCCCCCAGGTGCGTGCGGATCCGTTATCCTGCCTTGGTCCCGCCCCCAGACTCTAGTTCTTGAGTGAGGTGACCTCCATGCTCGTGATCCCCGGTTGGTCAGGGAAAGACACCTGTGACGGCATTACCCGGCGCGACTTACTGCGCGTCGGCGGCTCGGCCATGTTCGGCTTCAGCCTGGCCAATCTTCTTGGCCTGCAAAAAGCTACTGCCGGTGAAGGCTATGCCGGCGGACCAGGCTTCGGTAGAGCCAAGAGCGTCATTCTCGTTTACCTCCAAGGTGGTCCAAGCCACCTCGATCTTTGGGACCCCAAGGACAACGTGCCCGATAAGGTGCGTAGCGTCTTCAAAGCAATCGACACCAAGGTGCCTGGCGTAAAAGTAACCGAGGTGCTGCCGAAGATTTCTCAGGTGCTCGACAAGACAACGCTTATCCGCTCGATGAGTTACACGCCTATTGGCTTGTTCAATCACACCGCTGCGATCTATCAAATGCTGACCGGCTACACGGCGGACAAGGTCAGCCCGTCCGGGCAGCTCGAGCCGCCGACGCCGAAGGATTTTCCCAACGTCGGGTGCAACATCACGCGCCTGAAGCCGGTGACCGTGCCGATGCTGCCGTTCGTGATGATGCCCCGGCCGCTGCAAGAGAGCGGCGTGGTCGGCAAGGCGGGCACGGCCGGCTTCCTGGGCCGGGCCTACGATCCGTACTACCTCTACCCGCCCGGCGATGACATGGACATGAGCAAGATGGAGCGCATCAAGATCGACGATCTCCGTCTGCGCACGGAAGTCTCCTCGCCGCGTCTAGAACGGCGCGCCAAGCTGCGGGATACGATCACCAATGGCATGCCGGCCCTCGAAGAAGCGACCAAGAAATACGACCTGGACGAATATTATGCCAAGGCGCTGAGCCTCGTCCTCTCCGGCCGGGCCCGCGATGCTTTCGATCTGGGCAAGGAAACGCCGGCCATGCGCGAACGCTACGGCCGCAACACCTTCGGCCAGTGCTGCCTGTTGGCGCGACGCCTGATCGAGGCGGGCACGCGCTTCGTGGAAATTAACTGGCCCAAGGTTGCGAATTCCGACAACCACTCGTGGGACACGCACACGGGATTGACGCAGCGGCTCAAGAACCAGGCCGGGCCGATCTTTGATCCCGGCGTTGCCAGCCTGATCGCCGACCTTGATGAGCGCGGCCTGTTGAGCGAAACCCTGGTCGTCGCGGTGGGTGAGTTCGGCCGCAGCCCGCAACGCGGCGTGAGCACAAGCGGCAACGAGAACAACGACGACGGCCGCGATCACTGGCCGTACTGTTACACCGCGCTGGTGGCCGGCGCCGGCATCAAGCGCGGCTTTGTCTACGGCAAATCGGACAAGACCGCGTCCGCACCGCTGGAGAACCCGGTGCACCCGTGCGATTTGCTGGCCACCATCTACCACAGCGTCGGCATCAACCCGAGCACGATTGTCTACAACCACCTCAACCAGCCGCGCGAGCTGGTGAAAGGCGAAGTCATTAGCGGCATCTTGAGCTAGGCCTCGACCTCCAGTACGCTATGCTGCGGCGGCTGTCTCTTTTGCGGGCAGCCGCCGCTTTTTTTTGCGCGCTTCGTCCGAAATCGATAGGAGGATTCAATGTCCATGGTGCTGCTCCTGGCTTCCCTGGCCGTGCTGGGTGATGCACAAGGCCCTTCGGTAGCCGATCTTTTGCGTGACGCTCAGGCGGCGCTCAAAGAAGGCAAAACCGAAGAAGCGCTGCGGCTGGCCGGGGACGCGATCAAGGCCGATCCCAACAGCGCCCACGTGCATTTCGCACGCGGGGTCATCTATGAAAGCCTCAGCAAACACAAGGAAGCTGTTGCCGACTTCGATAAGGCCATTGCCCTCGATCCGAAAGGCGCAGCGGCGTACAACCATCGTGGCAGCGAGCAGTTG
>DASZFN010000673.1:0-3720 GCA_035939715.1 Gemmataceae bacterium
GGCCCGAGCGCTGCTGGTCATGGAACGAGCCAAGGCCGGAATCGTCTTCGATCCGACGGCCACGCCGGGTAATCTGCTTGTGGAAGCCGCACGCCAGGCACGCGTACGCACTCCGGCGGCGGCGAGCGTGCTCAGCCTCGCTACGCTTGCTACTGTGCAACCGGTCGCCCTCTCCACGGCGCCACGGGCTACTCCTGGTCCGGCGATTAGGCCGGCGGCAGTCGCGGGGAGATTTTATCCTGGAGAAGCGGAGGAACTCTTCCGCCTGGTCGATTCCATGCTGGAAAGCGATGCTCTGGCAGCGCCCTGGCCAGCCGCCATGGTGCCGCATGCGGGACTTGTCTACTCCGGCCGGATTGCGGCGCAGGTGCTCAAGCGGCTCTGCATCCCCGAGACCATCATCATTATCGGTCCCAAGCACACACCGCACGGTATGGAGTGGGCGGTGGCTCCGCACCAGGCCTGGTCCATTCCGGGCCGGCTTGTCCATTCTGATCCGGAGCTGGCGCGCGAATTGACCAGGGCCATTCCGGGACTGGAACTCGATGCGTCCGCTCACCAGGGCGAGCACGGCATCGAAGTCGAGCTTCCCTTCATCGCGCGCCTGGCGCCGAGCGCGCGCGTGGTGGGAGTCGCCGTCGGCCACGGCGACCTGGAAAGCTGCTGGCAATTTGCCACGGGCCTGGCCGAGGTGCTGCGCGGACGCAAGGACCGTCCGCTCTTGCTTATCTCCAGCGACATGAATCACTTCGCAACCGATGAAGAGAACCGCCGCCTCGACGAGCTCGCCCTTGCCGCTCTGGAAGGGCTGGACCCGGAGGAGGTTTATGAGACCGTGACCGGCAACGGCATCAGCATGTGCGGCCTCCTGCCGGCTGTAATTGTCCTGGAAACGCTGCGTCAGCTCGGCGAGCTTCGCAAGTGCGAACGGGTCGGCTATGCCACGACGGCCGATGTGACCGGCGACACCAGCCGCGTGGTCGGCTATGCGGGCATGTTATTTGGATCCTGAGCTCACCAATGTGACATGTAATCGAGAAACTGGCGAGCACACCGGTCGAGATTCTCCTCGCTGCCGCCGCCGCGCAGATGAGAGCACATCTCGTAGGCCACGTAGCCATCGAAACCACTCTCCTTCAGCGCCTCGAAGAAAGTCTTGTAGTCAATGCAGCCTTCGCCCATGGGGACGGCCCGCAGGGCATCTGTCTGCCGCTCATAGTTCACGAGGTTTGGTTGATAGCGGTAACGCGGCCAATGGACGTAATCCGCGACGGTGGTGTGCACGATATACGGGGCCAGTTTCTTCACGGCCTGCCGCAGATCGGTCAGCTCACGGCGTCCGCCGGCCTCAGCGGCCTTTTCCACCGGCGCATGCGACCAGGCGTCAAACATCACCTTGCAGTTCGCTGCGCCGATTTCCTGAATCAGGCTGAGGAGCTCCTCGTAATGCACCGCCGTGTCGTGGTGGTTCTGGATGCCCACAGTCACGCCGAATTCCGCCGCCTTCCGGGCGCACTCGCGCAGCGACGACACGCACCAATGCCACTGCTGTTCGAGCGGCACGCCGGCGTACTCGTAGCCCGTGAAGACGCGCACGAGACGGCAATCCAGATCGCGCGCCAGCCGCGCTAGCTCCCCGACATAGAGGATCTGCATTTCCCGAGTCGGGATTTCGGGGTGATCGCCGGCCATGCAGAAGTCGGTGTAGCCGGCCAGGCAGGCAACCTTGAGGTCGAGGCTTTCGAGCAGCCGGCGCAGACGCCTGCGCTCCTCGGCGTCGCAATCGAGCAGCGAAAGATGCGGCCGCTTGGCCATCAGCATGACGGCGTCGAAGCCGAGCGCCCTGGCGCGCCGCAAGAAATCGTCGAGTCCCAGCCGGGCCTGGCCCGGCCACACTCCCGCATAGCTAACCGAATGGAGAGCAGTTTTCACGATGGGACTCATGCCTGGAAACAGCAGGGCTTCGACTCATTCCGGGTCGAACGCCACCACAATGCAGGTCACATTGTCGCGCGAACCGCGCTCCAGTGCGGTCTGGACGAGATGCTCCGCCCATACCTGTGGATCGGGAAAGCGCCGTGGGCCTGCACGCAGGTCCTCTTCAGTAATGTGGTTCGTCAGGCCGTCGCTGGCGAGCAGCAGGCGGTCGTCGGCCTGCGGCGTGAAGGGATACACTTCGGCGCCGTCGGTCATTTCCGCGCAGCCAAGGAACTTGTGCAGCACGTGTTGCCAGGGGCTGTTCCGGGCTTCTTCAGGACTCAGCACGCCCGTAGACACCAACGCCTGGGCAACCGAATGATCGACCGTAAGCTGCTGGATCTGATCGCCGCGAATCAAGTAAGCCCGGCTATCCCCCAGGCCGGCCACATAGACCTGGTTGGAATGTTGCAGTGCCACCACCGCGGTGGTGCCCATGCGCCGCCCCGCCGGCTGATTGCGGCCGGCGTGGACGATGGCCTGGTTGGCCTCTGACAGGGCCTTTTGCATCGCCTTGCTGGCGTCCCGTTCGGCTGCCAGTTGATCGTGGACGACGCGCGGGATAATCTCCGCCGCCAGACCGCTGGCCTGCTCGCCTAGCTCCTGGCCGCCCATGCCGTCGGCGACCAGAAAGACATTGTTGGCGCGATCGACCACATAGCGGTCCTCGTTGTTGGTGCGCACACCCTGAGCGGTGTGGCAGCCGACACGCAACACGAATTGAGCCATAGACCCGATTCCCAATCAGGGGGCCTGATCAAACCTCGGCGGGCGCTGGCGATTCCGACATTTCATTTTATCCGGTCATCCCGGCACGTTCCAAGTAAGAAAATTCCCAATTCCTTGTCAGCGATACGTGGGCCGGACGAGGCCTCTCTGTTGAGCGCGCCATTCCAATTCGAGGGCGTCATCGTATAATGCTGTTTTGTGTGTAGCCTAATCTTATGCCTCTGGGCATGGGAACGGGGGAACCAACGAACCGGTTTCTTACTGGTTGCAGGGGCTCAGATCCGCGGCGCAGTGGATCGGGGCACTTTCAAGCCCTAGCCCGTCAGCTAACCTCGTCGGCCGGCTCCAGATCGACGATCTCGAGACCGCATTGAAAGGGCACACCCGTCTCCGCGCCACGACGAAGAGCCCGATTTGGGACCAGGCCATTCTAACCCGAAGCACCAGCGGGACCCCTCGCTGGCGCTTCGGGTTAGCATGCAGTCCAAGGATTCTCTCCATGCCCGATGCTGCAGGCTCGAGCAACGCTTCCGGCGGTAGCGGTATTGCGCGCGCCGTGAAGGTGATCATCGTCAGCAGCGTCATGTTCACCTTCATCTCCTACTGGCGCACGGCCGCCGTGGTGCTGTGCGACCTGGCCAGCACGGCGTACTACATCGGCGGCATCGTGGAGCAGGCCATCGGGCCGTGCGCCCCCTGGTTCATCCTCGCCGTCATGCTCTTCAGCTACGCCGTGCGGTCGGTGTACATCGAGAGTTGTTCGCTGTTCGTGCGCGGCCGCGTCTACCGCGTCGTCCGCGAGGCGCTGGGCGCCTTCGCGGCCAAGGTCGCCGTCTCGGCGCTGATGTTCGACTACGTCCTGACCGGGCCGATCAGCGGCGTCTCGGCGGGCAAGTACGTCCTCGGCCTGGCGTTGGAGCTGATCGGCCAGCTGGGCGGGGTCAAGATCGACCCCGCCGCGCGCGCGGACATCATGAACTGGGGCGCCGTCATCCTGGCCGCCCTGGTGACGCT
>DASZFN010000674.1:0-2200 GCA_035939715.1 Gemmataceae bacterium
GCTCTATCTGGCAGCAGTGCTCCGGCCCGGTCGGCCGACCGCGCAATTGCGGACAAGCTGACGGCCGCCTCAAGTCAAGAGGAACTCACGTGTTGCACGTGGACGAAGTCTTCATCCGTATCCAGGGCGTGCAGCATTACCTCTGGCGCGTCGTCGATCAGGATGGCGTTGTGCTCGACATCCTGTTTCAGGCCCGGCGCGATGCCCTGACAGTAAAGCGCTTCTTCAAACGGCTGCGGACCGGATTACAATATGAGCCACGGGTGATTGTGACCGACAAGCTGCGCAGCTATGGCGTCGCTCAGCGTCAACTGCTTCCGGGCGTCGAGCACCGGCAGAACCGATATCTGAATAATCGGGCCGAAAAAAACTCACATCGACCGACACGACAACGAGAACGGCAGATGCAACGGTTCAAATCGTCTCGGCAAGCTCAGGACTTCCTCTCCGCCCACGCATTCATTTATGGCCACTTCCATCCCCGCCGACATCAACTCACAGCCCCTGACTATCGCACGCTTCGGTCGCACGCCTTCAATGTCTAGCACTAAGAACGTGCGCCCGAAGCGCGGTGTAACCGGCACCGAATCACGCTCCTCGCCCTCATGCCTTCCTCGCCAGGTTAACGTGATAATGCCCAGAAAGCGAAGCTGTCTCAAGCAGCGGCGGGACGCACGGGCCCCCCTCGAAGGGGCGGCATCTCTCTTACCTGTGAGGACCACATTGCTGTCACTGAAACCGAATCGCAACCTTTTGCGTCGCACCCCGGTCGCTGGGGGCTATTGGATGAATTGGGGAACATTCTCATGCGCAGGTCACTGGTGCGGGTGATAGGCGCGCGCTGCTTCCTCGCTCCTGGGGAGCCGCCACCGGCAAAGCCTCCGAGTTTTCCGCTGCTGCCAGCGAGTAGCATCCTGCCGATCAGCCGCTGGCCTACCGCGGACAAGAGCGCGGTGAAGTAGCGCAGCCTGGCGGCGCAACTGAGCGGCGCGAAGGGCTGCCCATCCGCGCCCTGCGCAGTCGGCCGCCTGATCTGTCGCGGTTTCACAGGTGGGGACGCGAACGTCGTTGCGCCCGACAGGGACTCGGCGGCTATTGGCAGCGACATGATCCTCGGCGCCGCCATCATAATCGCCATCATCACCATCATCGTCCCCGGAGCCGTCTTCTCTTCGCTGTTTCGAATTGCTGGGGCAGGGTGATTCGCCGGTTGCTGAAGTCCCGGCGAAAGTAGGGCGGCGCTGACGAACAAAGTCCAGCGTGGATATTGTTTTCGTGCCACGCGTGCCCGGTACCTACAAGGTCGAATGCTCGCACTGTCTGCACAGTATCTTCCCGTCACCATGACTGCAGCAACGACCGCCAAAGAGGTGAGCCGCTGGGGCCCGTTGATTTCCATGACGCCCTGGACCTGACGCACATTGTCCGCCCGGCATCGATCCCCACGTCACTCTCATTCGCGGTGGCTATACGCCAACTGCCATGATGCGGCGCGATGACGATTTCCGATGACGGCAAAACTCAGACGGTGCGCTCGGGTCAGGCGCGTGGCGGCCGGTTAGACTCGTTGACGTCGGCGCCCGGTCGCAATGGACTTTGTTCCTGTGCTGGTTCAGCTGCATACCCCTCGCGAAGATGGTTGGCACCCGCGTGACAGGCCAATCAACTGGCCATGCCCGTAGGATGCCATCCTGCACCGGAAGCAAGAGTGCGCGGATTTCCGGGTCCATGCGGCGGCACTCAATCAACGAGTGCCGCGAACCGGCCTGCTGCACCTTGAAAGCTCGGAGTCAGCTATCTGAAGAAAGGACCGGTTGGCATTCCGATAGGGAAGCCGATGGCGGTATCACACGGTCCACTTCCCATCCGTACCGGTCACGTGCGTCAAGCTGGTGTGGATTCGCGATGGAGTGGAAATGCCGATCGGGGCCGCGGCTCCGATAGAGTAGGTGCATATCGCGCGAAGGACGGCATCTTTGATGGTGCTGCGACCACGATCGCCGCCGTCAAGCCCTGCGCCTTCGGCGCACCGCTGCGCGGCTGTGGGGCTTGACCGCGGCGCCGCGGCCGAGCGTTGGGCATAGGTGCCGTCGACGCGGTAGTTTGTCCGACACGTGGTCATGCCGCAGACGCGATCTGCCTGGCCTCGGCTTGGTTCGCCGGCGCGAGGAGTTCCGCCATCGCCTCGACCTGCATGTAG
>DASZFN010000675.1:0-4275 GCA_035939715.1 Gemmataceae bacterium
CGATTCATAAAACTCGCCGACCGCTTCCAGCTTCTGGAACTGCTTGAGGAGCGGATTATTCAGGGCGCCCTCGACCAGCTTGCGCGGCTGCTCGATCTTGACGACGAGGTCAGCCACGTCGGAAACCAGACGAAGCGGCTCGGCAGGCGCCTGGGCGAGCGTCCGCGGTGCCGGAGCCAGCAAACAACCAACGGCAAGCAGGAACAGACGCATGGCATCGTCTCCTGAGAAAGTCGAATCGAAGTTGCGGCGCGTCTTCCGTAGATATCTTACCCCCAGGCCGGCCTGCGAGTTTCGCGAAAAGCGCCGGCGTCACCGATTGGCACGCGCCAGGCAGGGCACCGCAAGCTGAGATTGCCGCCCTCTCGGAGGCGAGCTATACTTCACGGGTCAGCTCCACCGCGAACAGGGAGTTTCCAGCATGCCACCGCTCAACTCAACCTGGGATCCTCCCAAGCGCCATCTGCGCTCGGTCGCGTGGTTGGTAGCGCTGGCCCTGGGAGTGTGTGCGGTATTTTATGAATCGACCGCAACCGGCTGGACATTGCGACTGGCCGCCGCCATCCTCTTCGCCGTCGGCACCGTGCTTCCCAGAACGCTGCGCTGGCCGTATGTCCTCTTGCTCATCTTTTGTTATCCCATGGTCTGGATTTTGCAACGGACATTGCCGGTAGCGGCAAGGCCGGCTCCCTGGAAGGCGCGCGCACCGCGGTCCGGAGCCCGGCGCACCGTGCGTCCCGCCTAGACTCATTTAGTTATGCCTGCCAACCTGCGCCTCGCCTTCACGGCCGATCTCCACTATGGTGTCCGAAAAACCGGGGACGAGGCCATAAAGCTCCTTATCGATTTTCTGACAGCCGCTCCTCCGGACTTGCTCATCCTGGCGGGTGATATCGGCGCCGGCCAGGAGTTCGCAACGTGCCTCGCTCAGTTTGCCGATTTGCCTTGTCGCAAAGCCCTGGTAGCCGGCAATCACGATATCTGGGTGCAAGCAGACGATGAGCGTGGCGACTCGCTAGAAGTCTATGAAAAGCATCTGCCTGCCCTGAGCGCGCAGCATGGCTTTCACGATCTGGACGAGGCGCCCCTGCTGCTTCCTGAAGCCGGCCTCGCCCTCGCCGGTTCCATCAACTGGTACGACTACACCTGGACCCTGGCCGCCCTGAAGGAGCAGACTACGGATTGGGAGGAGCGCTTGCGCGTCAAGCAGTTCAGCCGCGGCCGGCATAATGATGCACGCTTCGTGCGTTGGCCGCTGGACGACGTCGCCTTCACGAAACAAGTTGTGGCCAAGCTTGCGGGGCAGCTCTCGTCGGCATTCGGCACGGTAGACAAGGCCATTGTCGTCACGCACCATCCGCCGTTCCGCGGCCTGAGTTTTCCGCGGCCCGGCCCGCCGACCATGGACGGCTTGCTGTGGGATGCGTTCTCTGGAAATCAAGGCATGGAAGAATTGCTGCGCGGGTACGAACGCCGCATGCCGTTCGCCTTCTGCGGCCACACGCACCGCGAGCGCGAAAACAATTTCGGTGCTATCCACGGAATTAACATCGGCGGCGATTACCACTTCAAGAGGCTGATCATGCTGGAATGGCCGTCGGAGAAGACGGCTGCCTATGTCTTCGGCGACCCGCGGGTCTCTTGAGAGCGATCACGGTCTGGGCGAAGAAAACCATGACAGGCGAACAATGGCTGCGTGATAGCTTGCAGGCCCACGACGTGAACGACGACTTCACGGAAGCCGTGCTGTCGCTAAGCGACCAGACGCGCCTGAGCTTTTGCCATCGCGTCGGCGAGCGCTGGGCCAAGGCCACGGGACCTGAGGGTCAGGAAGCGGCCGGCGGCGCCGCCGCACATGTCCTCACGCTGATTGCCATGTTCCGGCTCAACCGCAAGCACCTGGACATCCGTTTTGCCGATGGCAGCCGCTGGGAACTGCGTTTCCTGGAAGCGCGCCCCAAGGAACACCGCGAATGAGGTTCCATGAGTGTTTTACCACCTGGCAAAGGGCCTCGGCGGCCCTGAGTCGGAGGTCTGGTTTAGCGCGTTTGCTTATCTTCCGCGGCCAGCGAATAACAGACGATTTCCTTATCGTTGCGGGCGTAAACTGATTTGTTCGCGAAGGCGGGATGGGACCAGACCACCAATCTTCCGGCCCCAGCCATGGTATTCGTGGGCTCCAGCAAGTGCGCCCGGCTTACCTCTTCATAACCTTTCGGCGTCAGCTTGGCGATGATCAAATCGCCCGCTTCATTGAACAGGAAGACGTCATCCCCATGCGGCACCAGGAAGGCGTTTTTCCAGCGATCGCCATTCTTTTTGTGGCTTCCGGTCGCCTGCAGCGACTCCCAGACGCGTTCGCCGCTATCGAGCTTTAGGCAGCGCATCTCGCCATAGCTGCACATGCCATATACGTAGCCGTCTTTGATGAAAGGCGTCGGCATGATGCTGCTCAGGTCCCGAGTTTGGTTCGGCAGTTCCCCCTTGCTTTTGCTTTTCCACACGACGGCAGGCTTTGCCGAATCCGCTTCAAAGCGGAGGAGCATGGAGCCGTTGTAGAAGGAGGTTATGAATAGTTCGTTGCCCGCCTGGCGCGGCGTGGGAATGCTAAGCCCCGCCTTCACAGCAAAAGGCTGCGTCCAGTAGGCTTTTCCCGTTTCCGGATCCAGGCCGTTGACGGCCTGGGGATGCCAGATAATGAGCTGCCGCTTCCCGCTGAACTCGTAGATCATGGGCGGAGCATAACCCGGTTCCGGCGCGGACAGGGCTCGCCAGATCTCCTTGCCGGTGTCTTTATCAAAAGCGACAACTACGCTATCCACGCCGCCGACCAGGCAAATCAGCTTGTTGCCGTCCAGCAATGGGCTTGCCGCAAAACCCCAGACGGGGATCTCCGCTTGAAAGTCTTTAAGGAAATTCCTGGACCAGAGGAGATTCCCGGAATCAACATCCAGGCAGCGCAGGTCGCCCATGGTTCCAAGCGAATAGACTTTCTTGCCGTCCACGACAGGCGTGCTGCGCGGTCCGGCCGGGTAGGACACCTTGTACTCGCAGTCGTAGGCGTCCTGCCACAGGACCTTGCCATCAGCCTCGTTGAGACAAAGCAGGCGCTCCTTGCCTGGCACCTTGCCGCGCGCGAAGGCATTGTCCGGATTCCGGGCGCCCTCGGCCAGAATACGGTCGCCAACAAAAACCTTACCGTTGGCAGCCGCCGGCCCGGCATAGCCCTGGCCAATGGGAGTGCGCCAGCGAAGCTTGGGTCCGTTCCTGGGAAAATGATCGACAATGCCGGTCTCACGCCACAGGCCGTCGCGCTGTGGCCCGAGCCATTGCGGCCAATCGTCGGCACGCGCTTCATTCAGCGTGAGGCCCGCGAGCAGGAGCGCGAAAAACAACCTTGCAGCGATTCGACAATAGAGCATTATCCGTCTCCGTGTGTGGATTCATGCGGATGCGCGGAAGGTATTAGGCGGGAAGTCACTCGTCCTGTGGAATGCTGCCTTTTTCCTCGACCAGCCTGCGGCCTTCGGGATAGATTTCCAGGCCGGCCCGGGCATGCAGCCGCTCGAGAACCGCGCGGCGATAGGTCAGGCGCCGTTGCTCCTCGAGCCTGGGCAGCAGACCGCCATCGCGGAACTCGCTGCTGCTGGGGGTTGGCTCATTCCGGTGTGTCACAGCGGCCACATAGTAAGTGTCCTTGGGCCCGTTGGCCAGCACCGTGACATCGCCGACCTGTTTGAGATCGAGGATTTTCTCAAGAGAGTCCTTGCCCAGATATTCAACCTTATCCGCAGGGAATTGGTACGCCTGGTACGATGTGCCGACATCGGCGCGCATATTCTTGTCCATGGTCTGGCGGGCGATGCTGTCCAGGCTCACAAGCGGCTGGCCTTTGGCGGCGTCTACCAGTTCAGGAACTGGGTTGCCGCCTTTGCGAGCCTTCTGGGCGATTTCCTCGGCCGCTTTCTCGGCCAGCGGCCGCGCCTCTTTCAGGTACCAGGCTTCTTGCACCTTGTTCTTCGCCACCTCGAATGGGAGGACCTTGGGTGGCACGTCTTCCGTCAGCCAGAAGAGGAAGGATTTATCGCCAATCGAAACGGACGATCCTTTCGGCGTATAGAGCTTGGTATCTTCCTTACCTCCTGCGACATAGTTACGGAAGAACTGGTCGCCAAATTCCTTGCCCTTGGGGTCAGTGCCAAGGAACTGAACGAGGTAGGCGTCCTTGAGCGGCTTGAGGCCCTCGTCCTGGCCGATGTTGTAGTAATCGTCGAG
>DASZFN010000676.1:0-1621 GCA_035939715.1 Gemmataceae bacterium
GGCACAGGCCGATTTGAAGCTGCGCCTTGGCGGCGATCTCGGTCGCGGTGCTTGCCGTTACCTGGCTGTAGACGTTGACAGCATCATCAAAGCGTTTCATGTTCTGCAGCGCCCAGCCCATGCCGTAACGCGCATCGTTGACCCACGGGCTGTTGCCGATGCCGGAGGCACGCTCGTGCGCTTGACGGCTTTCTTCCCATTTCTGCAGGTTGGCGAAGGCGTGGCCCAGACGCAGCAAGGCGCGATCAGTGACACCGGGGACGTTCTGGAATGGTTGCTGATCGCGGAACAGCACCAGGTACTTGACTGCCCCCTGGGCGTCGTCCATCTGCAGGCAGCACTCACCGGCCCGGTAGTTGGCCTGGGCCAGCCAGGGACTTTTCGGGTTCGAGATGACGGCCTGGAACTGGGCAAGCGCCGCCTTGGCATCACCCTTGGCGGCCAGCGAGACGCCGTAACGCAGTCGAATCCGCTCCGCCAGGTCGCCGGCCGGTTCCTTGTCGAGAGCGTCCTTGATTAGCTTGATGGCCGTATCGTGTTCGGCCCGATCGCTGTAGAGCTCGGCAAGCTCAAAACGAGCATCGATGCCCAGGGGTAGATCGGGGTAGGCTTCCAGGATCGCCTTGTACAGCCCCTGCACTTTTTGTTCGGACGGCTGCACCGGCACGGTAGTGATGGCAATCTCCGGCATGGGGATCGTGGGCACCGGCTTACCGGGCGGCGTCTTCTTGGCCGCCTCGTCGCGCAGTTTCTGCCATTGCTCTTGCTGAATCTTGGAACGGGCCGCCGTCACGTCCAGCTCGGCAACGCGCCGGCCGGTCCAGGCGGCTTCGTACAGCATCCGCGCCCGTGCCTCCACCGGCGGCTGCTTCGGTTTCAGTTTCTCCGCTTCCACTTCCAGGTAACCGACCGCATCTTGCAGTCCCTTAAGGGCGGCGTCGTAATCTTTTTGAGCCGCGGCCTGATCCTCCGGCTTCAAGTTCGGTGTCGCGAGGCGCTTCCGGGCGTCTTCCAGTTTGTGCGCCGACTCGTCGCGCAGACACTGGCCGGTGTGAACGATGGCTTCCAACGCTTCCGGCGCATTCGGGTACTGCTTGATGACGCCATCGAGGATTTGCCGTGCGTCGGGCAGCTTGCCGGCTTCCTGCAACGCCACCGCCTGGTGGTATTGCAAGAGCGGCACCCAGGCGCTGCGCGCCGGATCCTTCGTCAGATTCGCTTCGTGCTGCTGCCGGCACTGCGCGATCAGGTCGGCCGCTTCCTGCGCCTTGTTCTGAGAGCGGAGATAGCCAGCGAGCTGAAGCACGCCCATCGGAGCGGCCGGATTGCTCTTGAGCGGGTCCTGGGTGAAGCGGCGCAGCTCGTTCATGCCGCCGTTGAGGTCGCCCATCTGCACTGTGCACCGCGCCCGTTCCATGATGGCCTGCGGAGCGGTTGCGTGGTTGCCAAACTGCTGCAGTAGCTTGTCGTACGTGCCGCGGGCGTTCTGCAGCACCTTGGCACGCTCGGCGGGCACGGCCACCAGCGTCGCCAGCCGTTGATGACACATCCCCAGCTTCAAGAGCGCATCGGGGGCCTGGGGGCTATTCGGCTGACTGTTGGCATAGTTTTCCAGGTTATC
>DASZFN010000677.1:0-3516 GCA_035939715.1 Gemmataceae bacterium
GCATCGCTCCTTTTACCACTGGACGCTGTGAGTATCTGGCCGCCCGCGGTCACGAGGTCACGGTTTGCACCGGGGTCCCCTATTATCCGGAGTGGCGCATCGCCGACGGATACCGCGGCAGGCTTTGGTCCCGGGAGCAGCGCAATGGGGTCACGATCCTCCGCAACTGGCTGTATGTTCCCCAACAAGTCACTTCGCTGCAGCGGATCTTTCACGAGGCGTCATTCTTCGCGCTCTCCCTCCAGAGAATCATGTTCAGGCGGCGACCGGACCTTCTGATGGTGATTTCGCCGCCGCTTGCGCTCGGCCTGACTGGGGCGTTGATAAGCCGGACCTGGCGCATTCCCTATGTGTTTCACGTCGAGGACGTGCAACCCGACGCCGCCGCCGATCTTGGAATGCTCGCCAACCGCAGGATATTGAAGTTTCTATACGCAATCGAACGGTTGAGCTATCGGCGGGCGGCTCTGGTCAGTACGCTCACGGAAGCCATGCGCCGGCGCATCGCGGCCAAGGGGATTGACGACGGCAAAGTCAAAATTTTCGCGCCCTGGGCGCAACCGGAACTGTTCGCCGTTCCATCAACACGAAAGGACGGGCTCTTCCGGCGCCGCTACGGCCTGGAGGGACGCTTCATCGCCCTGCACTCCGGCAACATCGGAGTGAAGCAGGGTCTGGACGTGGTTTTGTACGCCGCGCGGCACACCGCGGCGCAAGACCAAATCGTCTATCTCATCGTTGGCGACGGGGCGATGCGCGGGCGCCTGGAGGCCCAGGCCGGAACCATGGGTTTGAGCAATGTCCGCTTCATGAACATTCTGCCATCGGACGAGTACCTGGAGTTACTGGCCGCGGCGGATCTCTGTTTGCTTACTCAGCAGCGCACGGTCTCGGACTTCGTCTTCCCGTCCAAGGTGGTGTCTGCTCTGGCGGCGGGGCGTCCGCTGGTGGCCTCCGCCAATCCGGACAGCGAGGTGGTAAACGTCGTGCGTCAAGCGGACGCGGGCTTTGTGGTCCCCGCCGAGGACCCGGCCGCACTGGCGCAAGCGGTCGGCACCCTCTGCAGGGATGAAGCGCTGCGGGCAAGCAGGGGTGCGCAAGGACGGGCTTACGCCCATCGGCACTGGAACCGTGACCGGATTCTGCCAATCATGGAGGCGCAACTGCTGGAGGTCCGCGGCGCAAATGGCCCCGGCGGCGGGAGGCGTGCGACTCTCACGGCGGGGACCGTGCCAGCTTCCTCTGAGCTCTGAGTTCGCCTGGACCTTCCAGCGCGGCGTAACCAAGCCCGCAATTCCCTCCAATCACAACGCGCGACCAATGGCCCTTGCGCCGTGCAATCGCTCAAATAGTGACATCTCCGCAATTGAGTCGTGATTAGACGGAAGTACCGGTTTTTCACTCAGCTAACGCTGGTTTGCGATCTCCTCGTGGTGGCGGGCTCCTACTTTGCCGCCTACGAGGCGCTGGCAAGCTGGCGCCACTGGTCGCTGCCGCCGTTGAGGAATTACCTGTGGGTTCTGGCCATGATCGGACCGTTCTGGATAATCGCGCTGTGGAAGTCCGGGCTCTATGATCCGCGGACCTACCGAACGCCCGGCGCCATCGTGCGCGCCTTGCTCAAGGCCCAGTTGATCGGCGGAGGGATGTTGCTCAGTGCGATGTTCCTGACCAAGAGCGAGGAAGTGAGCAGGCTGCTCCTCCAGATATTTTTTGTCGTCTCCGGTATGGCGCTCGCCGTGGAGCGGTTCGCGATGCGATGGCTGCTCGACTACCGCGCCGAGCGTCTTCGCGGCGCCAAAGCCTGGCGTGTATTGCTGGTCGGCAGCCGTGCCAATCTGTCCAGGTATCATGAATTGCTAAATGAGCACCCATACATGGCCGCCGAGGTGGTCCAGACGATTGATCCCGCGCTGCTCGCGAACAATGGCAATGGCGGGAACCGAAAGTACAGTGACAAGAGTTGGGTAAACGTTCTCAATCAATTGGTAATCGACGAGGTGCTGGTGGTCTGCGCGTGGCACGAAGCCGCGGCTTTGACCGGATTGGGACAAGCCTGCGCCGAACGGGGCCTCACCTTCCGCATGCTGGCGGAAATGCCTGCCCCGCCGGCGAGACGCTACTATATAGAAGATCTGGGCCAGGGGCGTTACGTAATCTCGCTGGAAGCAGTGCCATTTGACTTGCCGTTGCTGCTCGTCAAGCGCGCCGTCGATGTCTTCGGCGCCGCGCTGGGTCTGGCCGGCTGCGCCATCGTCTATCCCATTTACGCCCTATGGCTCCGGCATGCGTCGCGCGGACCCGTACTGTTCCGTCAGAAGCGCGTCGGACGCAATGGCAGGACCTTTTTACTTTACAAGTTTCGCACCATGTTTCCCGATGCCGAACAGACGCTTGGCAACCTGCTCGACCACAACCAGATGTCGGGCGCAATCTTCAAGGTCAAGTCCGACCCGCGGATCATTCCCGGCGGCCGCTTCATGCGGGCGACCCATCTGGATGAACTTCCGCAATTCTTCAACGTGCTGCGCGGAGACATGAGCCTGGTCGGAACCCGTCCGCCAACGCCCACCGAGGCGGCCCGGTACGAGAACCATCATTACCGTCGCCTCAGCATGAGGCCGGGAATCACCGGGCCGTGGCAGGTCAAGGGAAATGGATCGGTAAGCAACTTCGAGGAAGTCGTGAGACTTGACTGCGATTACATCGACCACTGGTCGCTGTGGCTGGACGCCAAGCTGCTGCTAAAGACCTGCGCCGAGGTCCTCAAAGCTGACGGCTGGTAAACATCCCTTCTTTCCTTTCTCACGCCGGCCATCTGCCATGTTCAACACGGCAGATGGCCGGCGGCGTTTTGAGGTGTTCGCGCCCGCCCTCCCCGGACGCATTCGAGACAAGCACCTTATGTGCCGCCGTCGCACGATCCGCCGCTATTTTTTCGAAAAGCTTCGCTCCTGGGGTTGGAAAGCCTGGGCGGTGGGCACCGCCGGATGCGCGATGAATCCGGGCCGGCGGGTTCAGTGAGCCTCATTCTGAAAATCATTCAGATTCAAGATCTTTCGGCATTTCTTGGGTAAACTTTCGGGTTGGAGCTAATTTTCCGCTATAAGATTTCCTGTCGGCTGGAAGTTGCCAAGGTAATGCGAATAGGGCTTGATGCCGCATTATGCTTGCGCTAGGATGCCTGCGGTAACGAAATTAACGGTCCGCCTTTTTGCTGCGACGATGCGAAACGGCTCGCCATGACGGAATCCGACGTCGTGCTCGTTTTATTTGCAGGACGCCAAAACCCAAGAACCTCCGCACATCGGTGTTTGACGACTCCTGGGACTGCGCCCCTGTACGCTTGCTGCCGCAGGTTTCGTGTACAACGCTCATGAACGGTAAATGGGGGCAGGTCATGATCGTGAAGCGAAACCGGAATCTGATTCTTGTAGCTGCGGCCGCACTCAGCTTGACTGTGGCCGCGGTTGCCGTCGCGGGCGGCTTCCCCGGCGGGCTTCCTGACGCGCTCGG
>DASZFN010000678.1:0-14299 GCA_035939715.1 Gemmataceae bacterium
CCGGGTAACACGACTCGAGCGATACACAAACGGGAACGCGCTCGTTGCCCCACAGTTTGTTGATCTGCATTATCCCGCGCTTTACAATTTACCTCCGGCATCATACGGGTCTCGTTCCTTCACGGGAGAGGCGCCCATGAAGCGTCGGCTCGCGGTATTAACACTCATCCTGGCGCTGGCCCTCAGTTATGGCGGGTACACCTTGGTGCGCCAGCGCCATGCGCAGGCTCTATTCCAGGCGGCCGAGCAAGCGGCTCAGCACTACGACTTTCTCCAGGCGCATACGCTCCTCGAGCAGGTGCTTCAAGTTCAACCCGGCAATGCCAGGGGCCATTTCCTTGCCGCCCGGGCAATCCGCCGCGGCCAGTTCGACGAGTCTTTCACTGGCCCGCAAGCCGGCCTGCAGGCCAGCGCCGAGCAACACCTGGAGCAGTGCCGGCAGCTTAAGGGGCCCGTGGAAGACATCGCCCTGGAAAGTGTCTTGCTGCGCGTGCAGCAAGGGGAGCGGGGGAACGCGGAAAAGATTCTGATCCAGCGCGTACAGGCCAAGGATGCGGATGCGCCGCTGATCCTGGAAGCACTCATTTATGCCTGTGTGAGCCGCCAGCAACGGGATCGGGCGGTTTACTTCGCAGAGGCCTTGCTTTCCCTCGAGCCGGATAACGTGCCGGGCCTGGATTGGCGTGGCCAGGTCAGACAGGCCCTTTTCTTCCGCGAGGCAGCCCTGCAAGACCTGGAACGCGCGGTCGAGCTAAACCCCGATCTTAATATGGCGCGTTTCCACCTCGCCGACATCCTCCTGGCGGCCGGCAACTACACGGAGGCCGCCGTTCACCTCGAGATTCTCCACGGGCGCATTCCAGAGAATTTGTGGGTGCGCCTGGCATGGGCACGGCTACTGATTGCCCGGGCCCAAACCAGGGAGGGCTGCGCCCTGTTGGACGCCTGGCTTGCCGACGCGCCGCCCGCTCATCCGCGCCGGCTGGAAGCGTTGGACGAGCGTGCCAGCGCAGCGCTTGCCATGGCGGAATTCGCGCAAGTGGAAGCCTTTGCCCGGAGTGCCTTGCAGATCTCTCCCTGCGATGAACGTGCGCTGTATTCTCTCTATTCCAGCCTCAATTCCCAGGGCCGCCACGAAGAAGCAGGCCAGATCCAGGCACGGATGACTCAGGCCAAAAAAGAATTGCAATTTCTGTCGCGGGCCATAGCTCAGCTGGCGGCGTCTCCGAACGATCTTGCCCTGCGCCGGCAAATCGGCGAAGCCTATCTGCGCCTGGAAATACCCGGCGAGGCGATGGCCTGGTTCAACGGCATCCTGGATTCCGATCCCCGCCATCGACCTACCTTGCAGACCCTGGCCGACTACTTCGCCAGGAGAGGCGACACCGACCAGGCGGCAGAATATCGCCGGCGTCTGGAATCGGCCGGCCCTTGATTGCCAGTTCTCCAGGAAGGGAAAGCGCGCGTGGACGCCCTCTGGCGGGCCGGGTGATTGTTAAGTTGGCGGTTATGGCCAAACTTGTTGTCGAAAGTGCGAAGAGCTACAATTCGCAGGGGTAGGATAGACCAATACAAAGGATCAAATTCTGCCGACCCACCATGCCGCTTACGATTTCCGACGATCTGCTGCGTGAAGCGGGCCTGAGCGAGAACGAGGCCCGCATTGAATTTGCCTGCCGGCTTTTCGCCAGGGGCAAGCTTGCGCTGTGGTCGGCAGCGCAGTGGGCCGGTTTAAGCCGCACGCAATTTGAGGCCGAACTTCTCCTTCGCAAAATTCCCATCTATCGCCCCGACAGCAGCGACCTGGCTGACGACCTGCGCACCTTTCAGCACTTGGAAGGCTAGCTGTGGCAATCGTCGTCAGTGATACTTCTCCGGTCCGCGCTCTGGCTCATTTAGGTTTGTTAGATTTACTTGGCAGCTTATTCGGTCAGGTGTTGGTACCGCCTGCCGTGCAGGCTGAACTGAAAGGCTCCTCGATTTCAAGGCACGCTTCCTGACCTTGCGATAGCCCCAGGAGCCTGCGATGCAACCCAGCAGCAGGATGCATAAACACACTACGAGCTGGTATTCGATTGGCCTGCGCAATGGCAAATCCCAAAGCTTTGTCTCGTCATCAGACAACATCAATAGGGTGTGGCCGTCCGGAGAGATGATGCCCCCGCCCTGGAAGATGGCCGGCTGTTTGCTCGTGGTCGTATCCCAAACCTGAGTGTGCCAGGTTTCGCTAGGGTCAGACCAAACGCCTAGGTGTCGGCCAATCCACTCTGCTAGTCCAACTCTGGGCGTCTCCTCATGTCTCTCGATGCTCACTAAGGCAACGAACCTGCCATCAGGCGAAAGAGTCATTGGATTCAAGTTAAGATCAAAATTGCCGGTACAAAGTGGCGACCATTGGACGGTTGCCCGCCTTTGAAACGTGTGGGTATCCCATAACTCCACCGTTCCCGTGTCCACGTACTCCAAGGCGAGCAGCAAGCCATCGCGTGTGAATGCGGGAAGTGCGCGGGTGAATTGCACTCTTTTTTGAGGCGGTTGACTGAGCACGTCCCAAACAATCGTAGCGCCTTCAGCTTTGTTTAAGGCAAGGAGTAGCCGGCTATCCGGGCTAAAAGTAAGCACGTCCGGGAAGCGTCAATCTCCCAGGTCCAGCGGCGCGCGCTCTTGCAGCGTCCTTGCGTCCCAGAGAGTCACTTCATTCTTGCCCTGGATTGCATCGCAAGCCGTGGCGACCATCGTTCCGTCAGGCGAAAAGGTGACGAATGAACTTACGTTGGGGTCTGGTTCTAACCGGTGCGGACCTGAATTCATATTCCAGAGCTGCAAACTCGGCTTTTTGGTTGCGGAATTCCAGCCCATGTGAGCAATCGCCTTGCCATCGGGAGCAAATGCGATCGCCGATAACGGCGCGTCGAAAACCGCAATCCTGTCTCCGCTTGTCGTGTCGAGGATCTGCACGCGACGTTCGCCTGCCTCCTCGACAGCCAACAGCTTGCTGTTGGGAGCGAACGCCATGGTTTGGTTGTCGCCTCCGGCTAAAGCTGTTCCATGCACGTGAGCTAGCAGTTTGCCTTCCAGCGCGTCCCACAAGTACAGTCCCTTTTCCCGATCTTGCACAGCCAACAATCGACTATCTTTAGAGATCGCGATCTCGGCCGGCCACGATAGGTCAGAAGTAAGAGTGATTCTCTCCTCCCCCGTCATCGCGTCACAAAGCCGGATCACAAACGGTCCCTCTTCCTCCTTCGTCGCGAGGACAACCTTTCTCCCGTCCGGAGAAAAAAACGGTTCTAACGGTCTTCCGGATTTGCTCAAGGCAGCGCGAAGCCGAGAAGGATAACGGGATAACTGAAAAGCAGAACCGAGGCCAAGGGAGAGAGCCACAAGAATCAGCAGTGCTTTTGCAGTCGCCCGCCGCATGGATTGTGCCTTGTGCATGGAGAAGCACGTGCGCCAATTCGATTATCGTTTCCCGGCCGACGAAAACAAGAGATGTAGGTTGGTTTCGCGGAAAGGAATGCAGGTCCGCGACACTACGTCGGGCAGACTGCCGGGGCATAGCCTGGCGCATCTTTCGATGCAATGCGATGGCCACACGCTCGACGTGAAGGCCAAGGTAAGCGGCCGCATCGCCCCGGGCGACCTGCGCACCTCGCTGACGAAGATGCTCGATCCCCTCGGCTTGACGGTGGCAGTTCGCGACGAAGTGGTGTTCGTGACGCCGCGGAGCAAGTGAGGGCCCGCCGCCGCGGCGCTAACTTCTCCCTGAAGAAAACGGCGATTGGTATGATGCGGATTATGTTCAGCTGCCTGCCACGGGCAGATGACCGTCTGAAAGGAGCGATATCACCATGAGTTCGATCCTGAGAAAAGGGGTTATTCGCGCCGGGCGGGTGGAAGTCGATGAGCCAATCAATTTGCCGGACGGCTCCGAGGTAACGATTATCGGCCATGCCAACGGTAAATTCGTCGGCCTCCAGGACAACGACCGCCCGATGACCCAGGCGGAGATCGCCCAAACCCTTGCCGCCATGTCGCGGGTTGAACCGTTCGACATGACGGACGAAGAGCGGGCCGCAGCTGACGCCTGGGAAAAGAAAGTCAACGAGTACACGATTGCCAACCTCGACAAGGGCATTGAGGACGTGTTTCGATGAAGCGTTACCGGCTCGACACCGGCATTGCCGGGTACTACATCGACCGCCGTCGGGGCGTTTTCGAGCGGGCGCAAACCGAAAGCGGCTTAGGAAACTGGATCGGCATCGCCCACCCGGTTCTCGGCGAATTGGCCTACCGAGTCGAAGGCAGCGGCGACCGCGTGCGCAACCTGCAACGGCTTCACGTAGCCCTCTCCTCCTGGAAGCTGTGGCCCGTCACCCAAGAGGCGGCTGCCGCCAGCGAGCTGGGCTTGGAAGCCACGCCACGCTACGGACCGCGTGGGCGTCCTAGGGCGCCTCACACCCAGCCACCTATTATGATAGCCCCAGGCATTGCTTCAAGAAAAGTGTCGTAGTATCCTGATAATCTGTCCGTTAAGTTAATTATGGTAAAACTCAAGCTTTCTGAGATTAGAATCGGCTTCTTGGTGTATTCATGCGTTGGAGTGGTTGGCAGCGTCATCCTCTCGTTGCCTGAGACAGCGCCTCTTTGGATTATTCTTGCGACTGGCGCGGCTGACGGCTTAATTGGCGGCTGTGTGTGGTGGACATTCTGTAGCCGCCATCGTCAGGATCAGAGTTGGCGCTGGATATTAGCGGGTATTGTCGCTGGCCTTGGCATGACCCTTTCGGTTGTTTTTATTAACGCAAGGGAAGATATCGCGTTCAGGAAGGAAGTCATTGTCTTGGTAATTTGGTTGCTGTTTTGGTCTCATGTCGGCTGGGTTAGTCTTATACTCAGTGTGATAGCGGCGACTGTCTGTCGGTTCACGCTGGTATTATTAGCGTCTCGCTTGCCCCGTGATAATACGATGACGTTCATTGCGTGGCCGATTAAGCATCCCTTTCTGTTCGGAGCTTTCTTGGTTGTGCCGGTTGCGTTTATCAGCCTATGGATAGTGTTTATTACCACAAGGACTAAGATAACCCCACGATAACGCAAGCAGAATTCGCAGGGGGATGACGCTACAAGAGGTAGAAGAGATCCTCGGCGGTAGAGCGCGCATCGAAGGGAGAACGGCGAAGTATGTTTGGCAATATTTCGCATCAACTGGAAGAAGTTTTGACGAGCAGATGTTTACTCCCGAGGGGAGTACATCGCCGCCAGAGAGGAGGTTGAATGAATTCCCAAATGACATAGAGGTTGATAGGGCGTGGTATAGTGACGAGACGACAGTTGTTGTTAACTTTCGAAATGGAAAAGTAGAATCCTACTCGTGTGATCCCCGGAGAAGCGTGATGTCATTCAGACGATGCTTACATGGATCGGCGGTTTTTTCTGACAGGAGCCGGGACCGAAGGTGACACTCTATATAAATGCCACCTTGCAAATCCGTTATGGAAAGAATAGGGAGGGGCAAAAATCGGAACAGATGTCCGCGCAGACGCCTGGCAGCCTGAAGATTGCCGTTGATGTTAGAATACTCGGCACATTTCACTGGATATTGATCACGTCATCCGCTGCTACGGCCTGGCTTTGGCCACTGCCGGGATCAAGAAGCACAATCTGAAGCCCGCGCCCTGATTGCAGCTGAATTCCGGTAGGGATCGCCCGCCTGGCAGTCCCATCCGCGAAAGTAAAGGTAAACGGTTGAGCACGGCCGCTGCGTTTCAGGGTCGCCATCACCGTTTGCAGAACCTCGTCACGGGTCATCGGGCCGATCTTGGGGTAAATGTAGGCTTCTTCGATTGGTTCGTTGCCAAGACGTTTCCCGTGATAAGGAACCGGAAGTCGCGCGGGATTGCGATCGCGCAGTGCAATCGCCTCGCTGGCCATCGGATTGGACGGAGGGACCATCTTCACTTCCGAAAAGGAGACTGAAGCGTCTGGGATTTTGCTCAGGCAGGTATAAAGCGTGCCGTAGGCATCGCCGACATTCCCCGGAGTCACGGCGTTCGACCCGATGTAGAGATGCCACAAATCTGCCTCGCCCGTGCGCACCCAAAATGCCACGGTGACATCGAACCCGGACCGGACGAGTTGGCTCAGCAGTTTCTGGCCATCTTCCATTCGGCTGTCTACCAAAAGTTCTTGATCCACGGCAACACTCCGTCCGGGTCATGGGTAATGGCTTGGTATAGCTCTCGGGCTTCCGCCTCCGTCCTTGGTTGATAGCGGCTCTCAACCTTCCAGGAGAGTGCTGTGCCCCAGTTGCGGGCAAATACGCCGCTCGGCGGCCCTGCCGGAGGCGCGGCAGCGGCACTTGCAGCAAGTTTATTATTCAACTCATCACGCATGCCAGCAAGGTCGATCAACTCGCCGAAGTCATGGGTCCGGCATGCTCTTGCTTCCCATTTCTCCTGAAAGACCCATGCCGTGTGGATCATGCGCGCTAGCAGGCACGCTTTCAGCGCGCATTCCACCGCATACCCGGCAGCGTAGTAGGCAAACTCCCAGCGGCTGCCATCGAGGAGGGCTTTGGCGTCTTTGACCCGCTCTTCTGCCATCGCCTGCAACTCGGCTCGGTTCACGTCCGCGCCCCGTCGGTGCCAAGCTCCGCCCGCCTAGTTATCGATAGCCAATGCCTTCTTATCATACCGGATAGCCGCTCCCCTTTGGGCGGCGGTCCCATGTCAAAGCGCTCGTAGGAGGAGGGACTGCTCGACCTAGGCATGCGGTCAAGCCATCCGCCACTGGACCAATTATGTCCCCGCGGCGTGCTTTTCCATCTGGGCGCCGCTGCCCAGATAGACCAGACCGGCCCACGGTTCACGGATCTACCTTGCACCTTGTGCACATTCGGTTCGCAGATGATTCAGCCAGTCTGTTTCGGCAAGAGCGCCGCCGGGGTCTGCCGATTGAGGCAATGCCGCCAGCGCTGCTTGAACCTTCTCGGATGCTTCGACGCGACGGCCTTCGGCCAGCAAAACGGCAGCTTCACCACGAAGGCGCGTCTGTTCTTCCACCTGACCATGCTTGACCTGCTCCAGCCATTGCCGCGCGCGCGTGGCGCTGCTGCGGTATCGTCCTTCAAAGAAAGCGGCCTCGACGGACACTGCCTGATGGAAATTGACAGGGCTCTTTCCACATTGCGCGGCAGCGAGATCGATTAATTTGCCGGCACATTCGATCCGGCACGTATCCAGCGCATGGTAATAGCCGTAAAGGTTCGCGATCACGTCGCTGGGGGAGCCATTGCGAGCGGCCAAAATACGCTCCACCAGCGCGGCGTCCCATTCGCGAGGGCGAATTCCGTCCCACAAGGCGGCGCTCAGGATTCTGCTGAGCCACTTGATTTCCGCCGGCGGCCCGCCCCGCAACAATTCCCATAAGCTGTTCAGCCCAACGGGGAATGCTGACTTGGCTTGGTATGTTGTATGGCTGGCCATCATGCCCCCCGGCACCCAAAAGCGTGGCAAACTGGCAACTCATTTTTTTTCTGAACACAACTCGACATGCGACACCGGTTTGCGGATGAAACTGAGTTTGCCAACCGTGGCAAACTCAACTGGCAAACTGGCAAACTCAATGACCGTCTGGGAGCTCTTCAATGATTAGGAACGGAATGAATTCCGTTCTACGGGACCGGCAGGGGAACACGCTGCCACGGCAGCACGCGATAGGCGGACTCGAATTCGGTGATTTCGATGGCCCGGTCGACCGGCACATTCCGGAAGACCTGGGTGGTCCGGCTGGCGGGCCAGGTGATTTCCAGGGACTCGATTTGCGACGCCAGGCCAATGCCAATGGTTTGCTGGAACGGGTTCCCTCCGAAACTACTTCCGGTCGTGACCTGACGATAAATCTGCTGCGGGGTCTTGGTCGGCAGGGTGATCTTGATGCGCGCGCCCAATGCCGGCCGGTTCGTCTTCTTGCCCTGCAGCTTGAGCGTGATCCAGTGGTTCTTGTGTCCGGGGTTCTGGAACAATACGCTTCGGAAACGGTCGCCGGGCGTTGCTCCGCCAAGCTCTTCGAACAGGTCAATGTTGCCGTCGCGGTCCCAGTCGCCACAGGCTACCCCGTGTCCCTTTTGCAGGTGGCCCGTGCCGCTGGACATCGTGATGTCGGCGAAGCGTTTCCCGTCGACGTTCTTGAACATGCGGTTCGGGATGAGCATGCGATAGTTCGGGCTGCCGGTCCCCAGGTAAAAATCGAGATAGCCGTCGTTGTCGAAGTCGGCAAAATTGGACCCCATGGGCGCCGTGGACACGTTGAGGCCGACGGCCTCCGTGACGTCTTCGAAGGTCTTGCCACCCAGGTTTCGATAGAGCCGGAGTGTCTCTCCGTCATGGGGCAAGCCGAGGTGGCTCAGGATTACCGGGCCCAGGCGGCGCTCGTAGCCGCACACCAGGATATCGGGCCAGCCATCATTATCGTAATCCCAGAACCAGCAGGAAAAACCGGCGAGCGGCCGGGTAATGCCCATGGCGGGAGCGACGTCAGTGAAGGTGCCGTCGCGGTTATTGTGGAAGAGCCGGGGCGGACCATTGATGTTCGAGACGAACAGGTCCGGGTAGCCGTCGCCGTCGAAATCGCCCCAGTTGGCGCCCTTGCAAACGAGCCCCGCGTTGGCGACCCCCGCGCGGACGGCGACTTCTTCAAACGTGCCGTCGCCGCGGTTGTGGTACAGCAGGCTCCGGCCGGTCTCGCCGCCAACGAAGAGATCCAGCAAACCGTCATTGTCGTAGTCGGCCCAAACCGCAACCTGGGACGCAACCGGAGTAGACAGCCCCGCTTGCTCGGTGACATCGCTGAAGGTGCCGTCGCCGTTGTTGCGCAGCAGGCTGGGTCGTTGCGGCGCCTCGGTCCAGCCGCCACGGCAGACGAAAATATCCGGCCGGCCATCGTTGTTGTAATCGGTCTGCACGCAGTACAGACCGCCCAGCTGCCGGTCTAGCCCGGAGCCCTTGGTGCGCTCTTCAAAAGTGCCGTCGCCGCGGTTGTGATAAAGCGCCATGGTGCCCGCCACGTCCTGCGTGGACACGACGATGTCCAGCAAGCCGTCGTTGTCGAAGTCCTCCATGATGGCCCCGCCGGCCATGCTGAAACGGTTGACGCCCAGTTGCGCGGCCCTATCGGTGAAACGGCCGATGTCGAACTCGGACTTGAACGGCTCGAGGGGCAGCCGGTGCTGGGGCGGGACGCCGCCGGGGTACTGGCCCAGGGTCATGTGCGCCAGGTTCAAGAGCCAGCGTTCTTCGATACTGTCGGGATGGCGGTTCAGATACTCTGTGAAGTACTTGATGGCTTCCGTCGAGCCCGCCGGCTTGGTGTGGACGGCTCGAGGCTGGATGGGGAAAATACAGCTCGAATCGCAGCCACAATCGACGCAGTTTTCTGTCTCGCCGCGGCGTAGCGCGGTGATTCCCTGGAGCCTGATCACGAAATCGAGTTCCGTCGAGTACGCGCCAGGCCCTTTTTCCAGGAGCGCGCGGGCTGTTTGCAGAGCGGCCGCCGCTTTGGCGAACTCTCCTTCGTAGAGACACAGCTTGGCCTGGAGCACAAGACACTTGGGTACGAGGTGCACAGGAATGCGACTGTGTGCCAGGTCGTCTTCGATCTGCTCGATGCCGCGATAGCCGGCACGGTCGTAGGAGTCGCGGATACTCTCCAGGGAACGAGGATCCTGCAAAGGCAGGGCAAATTGGAAGTAAATGGCGATCACCCCGGAGTCGTCCAGGGTCAGCGGAGCGTGGACATAGCGCGGGACGGGCTCAGCCGCATTCGTCTCGGAAGAGAGTGAAGTCGGCTGCTTGGCCGGCCAGGATCTGCTTACGCTATAAAGACCAAGCAAACCCCCGGCCACGACGATGACGAGGCATACTCCAGCCCAGATTAGCCCCCACGCCGGTGGCCTGGAACGTTGGTAGGTCTCTTGCGTCATGATTTGCGCTCCGACTTCATCAATTCTGCAGCCGCCGTCCGGCGCTCGCGGATACTATCATGGGCACGACACCTTCGTAAAGCAACAGGGAGTGACGAGTGACGAGTGACGCGCTTACTCATCACTCGTCACTCGTCACTGCCTTGCAGTTCCTTCAAGGCAGCGGCCGCGGGGTCGTAGTCGGGACGGCAAAGAAGCGTGGCGCGGTACTCTTCCCGCGCGCCCGCGGTGTCACCCAGCCGCCGCAGGCATTGCGCCAGGTTGTAGTGGGCCAGGGCGTGATCGGCTTTGAGTTGCAGGACGCGGCGAAAGGTGGTCGCGCCTTCGCGCGGACGCTCCACGGCTTGACAACAGCCCAGGGCAAACCAGGCCTGGATAGAGCCGGCATCGGCCGCGAGGGCGCGCCGGGCGGCTTGCTCCGCAAGATCGAGGCGTTCCTGCTTGACCCAGATGTTTGCCAGGTGCAGCCAGGGCTCGTCCGATGCCGGATACGCCCGCGCCGTATCCTGCAGGAGCTGAACCGCCTGGTCTAACTGGCCTGTCGCTTGCAGCGCATGAGCGGCCCGCAACCGCGCTCTTAGCCCGCGCTGCCGATTCGAGACCTCGGCGGCGAAAGGATCGGGCCAGGGCTGGTCCTCTTCCGGCAACTTCAGGGCACGGCTCTCGTCCGCCTCGGCCAGTTTCTGCTCCCCCAACTTCCGGTAAGCCAGGGCCCGGCACATGAGGATCTGGCGGCGGGCATGCGGGCCATTCACGCACGCCGTCAGATGTTCGACGGCCGGGCGCCATTGCTGGCGTAACAGGGCCAGCCGCCCCTGGCAGAACTGGATCCACGTGAGATATTCCGTTCGGCTGGGCACACCTTCCAGGCGCTGCTCCGCCTCGTCCAGCGCACCGCTGTCCAGCAACGCTTCCACGAGACGAAGCCTGGCAAAGACTTGCCGGTCGCTGCAGCGCGCGGCGGCGCGCTGGAGACAGACGATGCCCGCGGCCGCGTCCATGGGCTGGAGCGTGAGCCCTTGCAGATAGGGCCAGCGTGGATCCGCCGGATCGAGGCGTTCTGCCTGAGCGAAGCAAACATTGGCCTCCTTGACATAATCATGCGCCCGAAACTCCATCCCCAGGATCCCCCAGGCGCAAGCGGAAGCAGGCTCATCTACGACGTCCTGCCGGGCGGCAGCGATGGCCGCCGTAATCTCCGGGTCGGCCTGGGTCAAGTCGAGGGGCGGCGGTTCAGGAGCAGGAGAGCGGCGCCAGAACCACACGCCGACGGCCAGCGCCATGAGCGTGCCGAGGATGACCAGGGCAGCCAGCCCGCGCTTCCGGCGTGGCGGGCTGGAGGCAGGTGCGGCTACATGCCCATCCTGGTTCATGGCTGCACCCTCTGCCCTTTGCCGCGCTCCAGGTTGCGGAGGCGATCCACTGCGCCGCCAGGAAAAACTTCCACCAGGCCGTCCGGCCAAGCTACGCGGATCTGGTCGAGCGACGTGATTGATCCCAGTCCAAAATGAGCGCGTGGATCTCCGCTGCACAGGTATCCCTGGGCTGGATTGATCATGCCTAGCCAACGCCGCCCGCCGGCGTGGATCGTAATCACGGCGCCGTAGGCGTCCCGATGCAAGGCCGGATCGAGAGCGCGCACCATGAGCCAGTGGCCTTTTCGCTCCGCGATATTCCGATAGAACCGGGCCGGAGCGGCGATCGCGGTCACGACCAGGTCGACGCGGCCGTCGCCGTCGAAGTCGCCCCACACGAGCCCGCGGCTGACGGCATAGCTGCCGCAAAAGGCCGGGTTGCCTGCGGAGATGTCGCGGAAATGCCCCTGGCCGTCGTTGACAAGCAGCTGGTTGTGCTCCGCATAGTCCGCCCAGTAGGAAGCGAGGTTTGCGTCCTGCGGCGCCTCGCCGCGCGTGCGCGACACGCGGCCGTTGACGAGCGCCAGGTCGAGCGCGCCGTCGAGGTCGAAGTCAGCCAGGATGGCGCCGAAGCCCGTGCCCCGCCCCCGCAGCCCGAGTAATCCTGCCGGACCCGTGGCATCGTCATAGAGACCTTTTTCCGTCTGATGCCACAGCGTGTGGGTCTCCTCGGTGAGGTGGGTGATGAAGACGTCGAAGCGGCCGCTGCCGAAGACATCGCCGAGGGCAATGCCCATGTTGCCCTGCGGTTGGCCCGCAGCATTGAAGGCCAGACCGCGGGCCAGCGCTTCCTCGCGGAAGCTGCCGTCGCGGCGATTCATCCACAGGTGGTTAGCCCGGGCATCGTTGGCGGCGAGGATGTCGGGCCAGCCGTCGCCGTCGAAGTCCGCGCAGGTCACGCCGAGGCCCGGGGACGCCCTGGCCAGGCCGGCCGCCCGCGTGACATCCTCGAAACCGAGCCAGCGTCCGCCGGCGTCACGGCCCCGGTTATGAAAGAGGTGAGCTGCACTACCTGGGAAATTGGTGGGATGGCAATAATCGCGTCGGCCGTTGGCCGGCCCGCAGCGCACCGCCGCATCGAAATCGACATAATGAACCACGACCAGGTCGAGCCAGCCGTCGCGGTCATAATCGACAAATGCGGCCGAGGTGCCCCAGCCAAGGAGCTTCACGCCGGCGCTCTGGGTCACTTCTTCGAAGGTGCCGTTGCCGCGATTGCGAAACAGCCGGCCGCCGCCATATTGCGAGACGTAGACATCAACAAAGCCGTCGTTATCAAAATCGCCCACGGCCACGCCCATGCCGTAGCCGGCGATATCCAGGCCCGAGCCTGCGCTGACGTCCTCGAAGCGCCCGTCCGGGCGCTGGTGGTAAAGTTTGTTGCGAGCGGGCGAGCCCGGTCCGCCGTTCTGGACCAGGTACAGGTCCATGCGGCCGTCGTTGTCAAAGTCCAGGAGCGCCGCCCCGGATCCCATGATCTGCGGCAGCGGATACTGTCCGAGCGGACCGGCCTCGTGAACGAAGTCCAGGCCAACGGCAGCCGTGTCGTCACGGAACCAAATGGCATCGTTGCTGGACGCGGCATCAAGAACACCCGCCGTGTTCCCGGCCCGCGGAGAGGAACCGCCACAGCCCAAACAAGAGCCCAGCCACGTCAGCAGCACGCCCAACCAGACAGCCGGCGTGCTGCGCGTGGTCCTCCGCCTTCTCAGGGTTTGTGGCCGTGGGGCAGGCGGCTCGGCAGGAAGCGTTGCGGCCCCTCCGGCTTGTCCGTGTTGAAGAGGTCCCCTTTCGCCGCGCATAATTCGCTCCAGAACTGCATTGCCTTCCGGAGTGGCCCAGAAGCGAACCAGCCTAAGACCAATGCCCCAGTTAGCACTGATCCAGGGTATCAGGTCGGCTGGAGCAATTGAATCCAGCTCAGCCGGCCGCTCGTCAATGGTGGCATAGCGCGTCTTCTCGTCCGCGATCGCCTGCCGGGAGCGGTTTACCCCTGATGACCGCAGTTTACCGCTTTCGGCTCGCGATCCGCGCTATGATGAGCGATCGTATTCCTGGTCAGCTGTCCGCGCGGAGAGCGAACGGGCAAAACGCTGACTCAATTTGCGCACTTTGGGTGTCGCTGCGGGCGCAACCTTTTGCTCAAGGAACCATGACCATCTAACCAGGCTGGAGCCGGTCTCTAAAAGTTCAGGAATTTGAGCCATGACCCGATGAAAAGGCAGAACTTCTCCTGCCTCAGACGACGTATGGTACATTTTTTGCTCCTTTCGGAGCACGAATAAGGCCCACGAGTAAGGCCTACGTATTCGGAAGCTGCCTCGCTGCCTCACAGCCACGAAACTTTGTAAGCAAAATGGTCCCATGTCCCGCGTCTATTTTCCGACGTGACGTGGGTCCTGTTGTAACCGTCAGGCGGGATTGGGACCGCCGATTTCCCTGCCTGTGATTGCCGCACGCCCGGAGCAGAGGCTGCTGGGCGGCAGAAAAGCAACGTTGCCAACGCTGTTTGCTCGCTCTCCACGGATCAGTACCGTCACTGAGGACGACGATGTCTACTCTGCTCATCGGCGATGATGAGGCATCCGATCGCAGCCTCGTCCACCAATTTCAGGAAGGCAGCCAGGCGGCGGCCACCGAGCTGTACCTGCGCTACGCCAACCGCGTGCGGGCGCTGGCCCAGGCCAGGTGCTCGACGGAGCTGGCCGCTCGTCTCGATGCCGATGACATCGTTCAGTCGGTGTTTCGCTGCTTCTTTCAGGCAGCGCGGCGCGGCTACTACGATGTGCCTGCCGGCGAAGAACTCTGGGGCATCCTGCTGGTCATCGCCCTGAACAAGATTCGCGACGCCCGGGCCTTTCATACCGCTGCCAAGCGCGACGTGCGGCTGACGTCGGGCGGG
>DASZFN010000679.1:0-8566 GCA_035939715.1 Gemmataceae bacterium
CGTCCGCCAGAACGTTGGGCCGGCAGCCGTCAAGGTTGAGGTCAACGACGCGATCGCCGAGAGCCTCAATGGCCACGTTCGCGTGGGAAAACCCCATGCCGCCATGCACCGTGGCGATGAACCATTTGCCGTCCGGAGTCCAATTTAGTGTGGACAGGTGATAAAGCCCGTGATGGGTATGCCGGGTCTTGCCTGTTTTCAAATTGTAAATGAACAGACCCTGGGTAGCGAAATCCGTATAGACGAAGCGCGGCAATTCTCCTTTCATGTAGGCGATCTGTCCGCCCCCCGGGCTCCAGCAAGGCTCGCGGGCGTTATCGGCGACCTTGGTGCGGCCGCTGCCGTCCGCGTTCATGTAGTAAACGCTGCGGACCTTGGCGCTTCCCTGGCCTTCATCGGCCATGAAACAAATCTTCGAGCCATCCGGTGAAGGCCGGGGGTAAAGTTCATCTACATTGGGTGTGTTGGTGAGATTGACGGGGTCCGACCCATCCGCGTTGGCAAGGTAGAGTTCCCAGTTGCCGTCCCGATTGCTCTCATAAATGATCTTGTGGCGGTATTCCCCCAATTCCGTCAGCAAATCCGTGGACGGTTGAGAAGCGGATCCGCGGGGCTGATCGCCGGCCCTAGCTGCGACAAGACCAACGCTCAAACCGGCGCACGTGACGGCGAGCAACAGGAACGCCTGGCGGCTTTTGCGGTTGTACAGGGGGCTCACGGCTGGACCGGAATTGTTCGTTTGCATTGGTTTCCGCAAGACCAGGGTTCGAGACCTGGGCCGCTGAAGCGGCGCGCTTGCGCCGGGGGTACCGGCCCAGATGGAGGAAGTCTAGCCTGCAGGAAATGTGGACCGGGTGAGAAATGAGTTAGAAATATCTAATGAAGATTTGGTTAGAGAGCCATGAGAACATCGTTCCCCCCCCGAAGCAAGATTCGCGGCTTTCAATCCTGCCCGCGTCAAGGACTGGTCGACGACGGATTGGCAGGAGACGACGGGTTTTGTTCTTGCTCCCGATCGATCAAGGCATTGGTCAGTTCGTCAAGGGACTCGCACAACTCGCGGACGGCAAGCTTGGCGTCGTGTCGGAAGAGAGCCGACTTAACCAGGCGCTGCGCCTTTTGCAACCGGCCGAGGTAAGGCAAGGGTTTAGGATCCATGAGACTTCGCTCCGGAAAAAGCTCGGTAGTGCCTGCGACTATTATGTTCCGCCGGCATACCTGGCACAAGACCGAGGGCAATCCGGACAATCTAGACCAGTGCTTCGAGCAGAGGTAAGGTCAGCCTTTCTAGGCTGACGGCTTTGTGAAATAATTGGCAGTCTATGTCGCATGCCCCGCTCTCGGAACAGTGTCTGCGCCTGCCGTTGCTGATTACCGGCGTCACGGGCGTGGCCGGGTTCAACGCTCTGCATTATTTTCAGCGCCGTTACCCGGATCAGGTGTTTGGCATTCGGCCGCCGCAAACTTTTCGGCTGGTCGGCGCCGGGATCGTGGCCCTGGAGATCGAGGACCGCCAGGGACTGCGCGACCTTTTCGCCAGGCACCGCTTTGGCTCCGTACTGAGCTGCCTGGGGAATTGCGCCTTGAAGTCCTGCGAGTTGGACCCCGCCATGGCAAGGCTTCTCAATGTAGAGAGCGCGGCCTCGATCATGGAAAACGCAACCGCTCATGGCAGCCGGGTCGTGCACCTGTCTTCCGACCTCGTCTACTCGGGAAAGGGGCAAGGCAACTACCTTGAAACCGATCCGGTGGACCCGGTGACGATCTATGGCAAGACCATGGCCGAGTCCGAGGCAGTAGTCGGCGACGCCGATCCAGGCGCCGCCATCCTGCGCATTTCGCTGCCCATGGGTCCGAGCTTTAATCGTCACGCAGGCGCGATCGACTGGATCCAGTCGCGCTTTCGTCACCAGCGGCCGGCCACGCTTTATTTCGATGAAGTGCGGTCCTGTACGTACACGGACGACCTGAACCGGGTCTTCGAGTACTTCCTGGCCGGGGACGCACGTGGTCTCTATCACCTGGGCGGCCCGCAGGCGCTGACGCTTTACCAGATTGCTCAGGTCGTGAATCGTGTGGGGGGCTATGAGCCGGCCTTGCTCAAAGGTTGTCCGCGTCTGCAAGCCGGTCCCATGCCGCCGCGGGCCGGCAATGTGAGCATGTGCAGCGATAAGCTGATCAAGCTGCTGGGACGAAATCCCTTTCATCCCTGGCCTGTCGGCAAGGAGCTATTTCCCACCGATCGACAGTGGCATTTCCGAAGGCCGCCGGAGGTGCCGGGGTCCTTTCAATGCGTGGTCGAGAGGCTGTATCACTACGGGCGGCATTCCTCAATGGAGCCCTGCCGCTGCTGCCCGAGCTGATTGGCTTGCCAGTATTTGCCCGTCGTGACTTCCAGGCAGGTGAGACAGCCTTCGCCGTACACCCAGGTATCGATGCAGATGGCATGACCGAGATTCAGCGGCCGGCCGCTTCTCTGGGCGGTATGGCCGCAGACCATGATTTTGCCCGACATGTGGGGATCGACGTGGCCCAGCGGCTCCCAGTAAAGCATGGAAAGCGGCTGCTGGCCGAGCGGGAGATTGGCAAAGACATTGCCGTGCACGAAGAAATGTTTCTCCGTCTCGTACCAATCGACGCAATCTTCTTGCAGGAATTTCCAGTGATGGGCCGGCACTTCGGCCAGCGAACCGGCTTCTCCCCACGGCGAGAAGGACGCCAGCGTGTCCTTGCCCCCCCATTCAAGCCAGAGGTTTTCGCCCATCCCGCCCTGACGGGCGTCGAGCATCATCTGCTCGTGGTTGCCGCGCAGAGCCACGAGGTTATGAGTCCGTTTCAGGGCCACCAGGCGCTCGAGGACGCCCATGGAATCCGGCCCGCGGTCAATGTAGTCGCCCAGCGTGATGATGAGATCGCTGGGCTCGAGGCGCACGGCGCCCAGTAGTGCGTCGAGCGCCTTGCTGCAGCCGTGGATATCTCCGATGGCAAGAATGCGCATGCGCGTCAGCCTGATTGCTGGGATGTTGCCAAAGTCAGAAGGGGTGGCCTCTCCTTCAGGATTATAGTCTATTCGGATGCAACCCTCCAAACCATTAGCTGGCGGGTGCATTCCCGTTTGTGTGCCTGCTCGAGTTGTTTAACCCGGAGCCAGCGGCGACGGCGGAGTTGGCAGCGCCCGCCGTCGCCGCTGGCTCCGGGTTAAACAACCAGCCTTGCAATTACGGGTATGCACGCTTAGCTGGCTTAAAGTTGGCGGCAGCGCTTGCGGTCTGGTAACCTACCGGCCGGCTCTTTTCCATGAAAGGAAGGCACATCATGCGTTGCTCTCTGCGTTGGTCTCTCGCCGTCATTTGGTTTGCCTGTGGTCTGGTGGCCGGAATAATGGCCACGGACTCCAGGCATCGTGTGGCAGCCACGCCTGTGAAGGCCGAATCACCAGACGTTGCCGGAAGGCAGGCAGGCTCACCACCGGATGACGGCAAGCTGCGCATCATTTGCTTCGGCGCCCATCCCGATGACTGCGAACTCCAGGCGGCCGGCGTTGGCGCCCTGTGGGCGGCCAAGGGCCACCACGTCAAGTTTGTCTCCGTGACCAACGGCGACATCGGCCATTGGCGGGAAGCCGGCGGACCGCTTGCCAGGCGGCGCACGGCGGAAGTGCAGCGCGCCGATCAATTGCTGGGCATCACCCCGGAAGTCCTGGACATTCATGACGGCGAGCTAATGCCGACTCTGGACAACCGCCGCACCATCACGCGACTGATCCGCGCCTGGAAAGCGGACATCGTCATGTCCCATCGCCCGAATGATTATCATCCGGATCATCGCTATACAGGCGTGCTGGTGCAGGATGCCGCCTACATGGTGGCAGTGCCGTTTATTTGCCCCGAGGTGGCGCCACTCAAGAACAATCCTGTCTTTCTGTTTTATCCCGACCGCTTTCAGAAACCCAATCCTTTCCAGCCCGACATCGCGGTTGCCATCGACGCCGTGATGGAAAAGAAGCTGGACGCCCTGGATATGCTCGAGTCGCAGTTTTATGAAGGCGGCGCGCTTGGCGCCGCCGATTTGCTGCCGAGCGATCCTGCCAGGCAACAAGAGCGGCGGCGGAAGATCCGCAGTGATTTTGCGGCCCGCAATCAGAACCTTGCCAAACGTTACCGCAATCAACTAGCCGACTGGTATGGCAAGGACAAAGCCGAGAAAGTGCAGTACGCCGAGGCGTTTGAAATCTGCGAATATGGCCGGCGGCCCAACCGGGAGGAGCTGGCGAAGCTGTTTCCGTTCTTTGAGGATTAGGCTGGCATTAGCTGATGGAGAGGAACTCTCGCAGAGAACGCAGAGAGCGCAGAGTCAAAAGGATCAGGTTTCCTTTTGATTCTCTCTGCGCTCTCTGCGTGCTCTGCGAGAAATGCCTTCTATGGCCGCAAGCGATTCTGTCCGCGTGCCCAATCGCCGACCTCGGCTTCGAGCGCGACGATCTTGCGCTCGCGCCAGACTTGCATGCGAATCTTCTGACCGGGCGTAAGCGTGCTGATGAAGTTGATGAGCTGATTTTCGTTGCGGATGGTGCGTTCGTCTACCTGCAGCACCACGTCATTGGCTTGCAAACCGGCTGTAGCGGCTGGGGTTCCCTGGTAAACGGCTTCCACCCAGGCGCCCTGGACGCGGTCCAGTCCCAGTTTCAAGGCATCGGCCGGCTCGAAGGATTGCGCCAATTGCATGCCCAGGTAGCCCCGGCTGACGCTGCCTTTTTCCAGAAGCTGCGCGGCCACGCGCTTCACGAGATTGACCGGAATGCTGAAGGCCACGCCGCTGTTGCTGCCGCTGTGCGAGGCGATGGCGGTGTTGATGCCGATCACTTCGCCGTTCATGTTCAGAAGCGGCCCGCCGCTCGAACCGGGATTGATGGCGGCATCGGTTTGCAGGAAATCCTTGATGCGGATGGTATTGCCCAGGCTGACCTGGCCGCGCTCGCGGGCGCTGATAATGCCGTGCGTGACGGTCTGATTCAGGCCAAACGGGCTGCCTACGGCCAAAACCCACTGACCCACGCGCACGCTGTCGCTGTCGCCAAGCGGAACGGTGGGCAGTTCGCCGGCTTCGAGCCGCAGCAATGCCACGTCCGACTCCGGGTCCGCCCATACGCGGCTGGGGTGGAAAAGCCGGCCATCGGACAGGTTGATGGTGATCTGCTCCGCCGCCGCCTGGGAAATGACGTGATTATTGGTCAAAACGAAGGCATGCTCCTGTCCCGCGAAGCGTACCAGCACGCCGGAGCCCGACTCTTCCAGCGGCGCCGTCTTTGTGGCGGACGGCCTGGCCGGCTTGGTCGCCTCGACATAGACCACGGCCGGCGCCGCGCGTCGCGCCACGCTCTCAAAGCGATCGCTGAGCTTGATCGGATCGCCGGCCGGAGCGGTTGCCGAATCCGAAGAGGACGTCTGAGCGGCAGCGCGCATTTCGAGGCGTGGCAAGCACCACACCGCCACGCCGCCGCCGAAGGATGCACACATGCCGAGAAAGGTGCATAGAAGGATGCGTTTGAACATGGTTGCCTTGGGTTAAGAGGAAGGGGGACCTGGCGGAGGGGAGTACTGAGTACCCAGTACTGGGTGCGGAGTACCGACTACTGAGTACCGGGTACTTCCGCACCTTATCCGCGCCGCCGCGCAGATGAATTCTAACCATCCCTGACCATCAACTTGAGGAAAAGCAGCGGGTAAGGTGCGGAATTGCCGGGCGCCGGGCCGTATAAAAGGAGAAAAGCCCGTGGATGTCACTCCACGGGCTTTTCTGTGTAACCGGCCTGGTCTCACCGGCTTCTCTGTTCGCGACCGGTTGAACCGGGTGGCGAGACCCTGCCGGGTTTAGTGGCTAGACAGATCCATCTCGATCTCCGAGATGTTTACTTCGCGCTCTTCATCCGCGGGAGTCCCGGCCTCGTAGACCTTCTCCCAATCGGCGCCGCCGCGACCACCGGCCCAGCCCGGATAGTGCTCCATCTCGCGCTGGCATTCAATGCAGGTGGTGCTGTAGGGCAGGGCGTTGAGCCGGGACACCGGGATCTTGCACTGACAGTGCTCGCAGAGGCCGTAAGTGCCTTGCTTCATGCGCGCCATGGCACGCTCGATCTGGTTCAGCTCGCGCGCCTCCAGCTCTGCAAGCTGCGTGGCGATCTCTTCATTCCCGGCATCAAAAGCGACATCGACACTGTCGCCGCTGTCGGCCTTAAAATTACGCAGGTCGGCGAGTTCCCCGGCCAGCGCCTTGCGCAAAGCCTGACGGCGTGCCAAAAGCGTCTTGTGCAGTCGTAACAGGGCGTCTCTTCGTGCCATTGGTCTTCACCCTCTTTGGTGTCTTCTCTGCTGTCGTTAATTCCATCCCTGGAAGCCTCATCCTCATTACGGCTTCCCTACCTCTCCAGTTCGCACTCCTTAGATGCAACAGGAGTGCCAAAGGTTCAACAAAACTTTGCTATTTCGTGGCTTCTCCCAACTCTTGTAGCCGTTGGGACTTCCCATCGTCACATCTTGCCGGCTGAAGTCCCGACTCCTCATCCGGTGAGTGTTTATTAGCCACCGGCGCTGAAAATCGGCACAGGTCGTCTGTCGGAATGGCGGCTACTTTCTCAGTCGCAAAACCGCAGCAAGTATAACTGACAAAACGTCAGCAGGCGGCGCTTCGATGAGGCGAAATTGAGAGATTCCCTGCCATTCCTGCGAATTATAACCGTTGGGCTACCGCGCCGTTGGCAGGTTTAGTTCCGTTGCTGTTGACGGTCTTTGTTGCGGAACCGCAAAAGTCTCGCAACACACAATAATAGAGGTGAAGACAAGAGCTCACATCCGGCCTCCCCCCGTGACCCTTGGCAAACTGGCAAACTTGGCCTTAGGGAACCGTAAACTGATTGGCAGTAACGTCTTCCAACGCAAGACATGTTTGCCACCCATGGCCACGAACTTGGCAAACTGGCAAACCAGTGGCGACGCGAGGAACCGGATTAAGTCAGTCCGCCCGCCCCGACACCGGTCTATCAGCATTCGCCGCCTCAACCTTAATCAATAGAAGCGGATTTCCGGTTTCTCCGATCAATTTGCCAGCAACCCTTGACCGCCGTGCGAGGTTCCAGGCCTGCCACTCGTATTCTTCCAGCAGACAGTAGAATCCCTCCGCGGGCAGCGCCTGCCCCGACTTGGCTGGCAGACGATGTACCGGGCGGCCGAAATGGAAAATAATCCCCTCGTCCTTATCCCGGAGGCCCAGTACATAAAGGGAATCCCCAGGCGGAATGAGTGCCGCCAGCTGCAGGCCCTTCATCCTTGGCTCACGTTCACCGTTGCGATGGGGCACAACCGAGTTGACATGAACCATCTTGGCGCATAGCCACGCCAGCACCAGGCAGCTCAGTACGGTTCCCGGAGCAATGCGCGGGAAAGGCCAATGCAGGCGTCCGGACATCCAGGCCAGCCACACCAGCGCCGCCAGGCCGGCGATGCCGGGGAAAAGCGGAAAACTGTGGCGCGGTGCATGCTCGGCAATGAAGCTCCAGAAGAGCATGCTCGGCCAGGCCCAGCAATGCAGTGCTTGCAACAGCCGGCGGCCACGCTCATCCCACATTCCTGTGAAGCCGGGTCGCAGTGTCAACACAGCCATGAGCGACCAGGGCAACATCGTTGCCAGCAGGCGCAGCGGGTGAACCGGCACCAGCCACCAGCGATACGCCTCGCCGTACATTTGCGGATAGATGCGTGCCAGGCCTTCGCGTACCACCGTGCGGGAGAACGGCTCGACGCCGACATGCATCATGGCTGCCCCGACCCAGAGCAAAACGAGACTCGCCGCCAAGGCGCCAGAGAGCACGTGACGCCGGCTTAAGAGAAGCCTCAAGCGTTTGCGCCACCAAAGCAGGGGGATGGCAGTCAAGTAAAAGAAGACCGGGGCGGACCACTTGGTGAGAACGCCGCCTGCCAGGCAAAGCATGGCTCCCAGCCACCATTGCCAACCTTGCCTACCTGTTTCATCTTCTTCCAGGGCACGCAAGAAGCAAAGGATGGCCCCAGTCACCCACGCGACCTGAAGCATATCGATTTCGGCGACGCTGGCCTTGTCGAGCCACATGGGCGAGGCCGGCAGAATGAGCGCGGCAATCAGCCCAGCCTTCCGGCCCAGGGCACGCGCGAAATACCAGTAAAACAGGAACACGGTGACGGTAGCCGCCAGCACCGCCGGAAGCCGTGCACTCCACGTCCGAACCTCGCCCAGCGGCCAACTCACCAGCGCGATTGCGACATACATTCCCGGAGGTTTCGTGAGATAGGGCTCGCCGTATAGCCGGGGGACGAGCCAATCGCCAGTGCGCAGAAATTCTCTGGCAATGAGCGCGCGCAGATTCTCCGTGCGCCAGAGATCGCCGCTATTGATGCCTGGAAAAAACAGGACGAGGCAGAAAAGTGCCAGTAAGAGCGGATACGGCCACCACACGTCGAGCGATTGGCGTGGGTCGCGAATTTTGGACGTTGCGAACTGCGGTTCCTCGAGCTGGATAAGCTGCCCGACCTGGAGT
>DASZFN010000680.1:0-5570 GCA_035939715.1 Gemmataceae bacterium
CGAAAGACAGGTCAAACCCATGTCCAACGCCACCCTAACCTGGGAGTCAGCGCTTCAGGAGCTGCAAGCGGCTGTAGACCAGGAAGTCCAGCGTTTACCGGAAAAATACCGCGCTCCGTTTGTACTGTGCTGTTTGGAAAACAAGAGCAAGGCCGAAGTTGCCCTGGAGCTTGGTTGGAAAGTGGGCACCGTTTCCAGCCGGCTGGATCAGGCGCGGAAGCGGCTACGTCAAAAGCTGACACGCCGCGGCGTGACCCTGTCGGCGGTGCTCGGCGCTGCCGCAGTTTCCAATAAGGCGGTCGCCGCTGTCCCGACCGGGTTGGCGCGGGCAACCGTGCACGCCGCCCTGACCTATGCCGCAAGAAAAACGGCAGTTACCGGACTCGCAAAATCAGAAGCAACTGTCCTGGCGGAAGGAGTTATCCGATCCATGTTCGCAATCAAAACGAAAATCGCCACTGCACTCCTCGTTGGAGTCCTGGCCGCCGGCGCAGCGGCACTGACCCATTCGACCCGCGCGGCCAACGGCGGTCAGGCCGGAGCTCCCGCTATTCCGGTGATGGTCAAGGACTCGGGCGCGCCAGACGCCGCCGGCCAATCCGGTTCGGCACCCAATCAAGATAGCTCGCCGGCCCGCTCCGGGATTTCCGGCGTAGTCCTCGGGCCCGATGGGAAACCGATCAAGGGAGCGAAACTCTGCGTGAACCCGCATCTCGCCTCCCAGGGGGAGCCAGCCGTCCTCGCGACCACCGATGCAGCTGGCAGGTTCGAGCTGGCAGTGCCCGACTCCGCGATGACGGAGCCCAAGACCGGGAAGCGCCTCCACGAGATGACCGTCGTGGCGACTACAGCAGGTTGCGGACCCGCAACAGCGGTCGTGCCCGAAGGCGAGGCACGTAAGCATTTGCAGCTCAGGCTTGTCAACGACGACGTCCCCCTGGTCGGGCGCATTGTCGATCTTGAAGGGCATCCATGGCATGGCCAAAGCCGAAAGATACTACGTGACCCTTACCCCACGCGAGGGAGAGCTTTTCTTTACGCATGGCATGATAATTCCCGATACGATCGGCCTGGCTCCCCTTAACGCTGATCTGGAAATGGTGCGCGGCATCCCGCTGCGCGGCCGGATCACCGACAAGGTTTCCGGCAAGCCGGTCGAGGGCTATGTCGGCTATTTCCCGCTCTTTACCAATCCGAATGCCCGCGAGCTGACCCAGTACGGCTACGGTGGACGACATGTTCGCGGCCTGAGCGAAGGTCGGGTCGGTCCGAATGGCTCCTTCGCCTGCTGCGTGCTGCCTGGCCCGGGCTTCATCGCCTTCCGCGGCGACGCGAATGACTACTTTTCAGCTTGCGTGGATCCGCAGTCGTTTTTCAAAGGGCCGTTTCGTTACGGCAACAAAAACCTCTTGAACATCGACTACGGCGGCGCCGGCGGGCCGTTTAGCCAGGAAGAATTCCACTCCCTCATCTTTATCGACCCGGCCAGGGATGAAAAGGCGATTGAGCGCGATCTTACCGTCGAGCCAGCTCCATTGGTTAGCGGAGTTGTTCTCGACCCGCAAGGCAAGCCCCTGCAAGACGTGCGGGTGCATGGTTTGCCCGAACCAATGCTGAAGAGCGGACGCTTCACCGTGCAGGGCATCAACCCGGGTCGCGCTCGCCGCGTGTACTTCTACCAGGACAGCCAACGTCTCGCCGGAACGCTGCTGATCAAGGGCAACGAGCAGGTGCCGATGAGCGTTCGCCTTCAACCATGGGCGACGGTCACCGGCCGACTCGTCGGCAGCGACGGGCAGCCTTCAGTCGGAAATGACATTATGACTGGGAATCTCAATCCAACGGCCTTGATCATACCTGGCCGCTATCACACCGACGCAGACGGCAGATTTCGCATCGAAGGCCTGGTTCCCGGTGAGAGGTATTCGGTCTACTTCTCCAAGCCGCCGCCCGACGTGCATTTCCTGGCCGGCTATCTGTTTCAGGGCTTGATTCTTAAACCCGGTGAAACGCGCGACCTGGGCGATACCAAAGGCAAACTGTTCCCGAGTAATTGAGCCAACGTGATTCCCGTGCGAGGAGCGGCCATGAGCAAACTTGACGAGGCGTGGGCGCCCTACGTCCCCAGCAGGGAACTGCCATGGAATCTGCGGCGCGTGGTCCATCTGCACCGTCGGGCCGGGTTTGCCGCGACCTGGCAGGAGCTGCAACGGGACCTTGCCGATGGACCTGGAACTAGCGTCGATCGGCTACTCAAGAGCCAGGCGCGCAGCAATCCGTGCCCGAGGACTTCCCGAAGATCGCCAACCTTCTGGGCAGGAGCGCTCAGGATCCGGGCCGCCTGAAGGCCTGGTGGATTTATCGCATGTACTGGGGACCAGACCCGCTCGGGGAGCGCCTGACTCTGATGTGGCACGATCATTTCGCCACGAGCAACTCCAAGGTCGGCGACCTAAGCGCCATGCGCCGCCAGAACGAGATCTTTCGCCAGCACGCTCGAGGTCCCTTCGCCGACCTACTCAAAGCCGTGGTCCACGACCCGGCTCTGCTGATCTGGCTCGACGCTCCGGTCAATCGCAAGGGCCAGGCCAACGAGAACCTGAGCCGAGAGCTCATGGAGCTTTTCACACTCGGAGTCGGTTCTTACACGGAAAAAGACGTCAAGGAAGCGGCCCGAGCACTCACCGGTTGGACGGTCGAGAACGGCGCCTTCCGCTACTCTGTCTTCGGACATGACGACGGCGAGAAAACTCTGCTTAGCCATAAGGGGCGCTGGCATGGGGACGATCTGGTGCGGATTTTGCTCGAACACCCGGCAACCTCGCGGCGGCTGGCCTGGCGCATCTGCGACCTGTTCTTCGGCGAGAATGCGCTGCCCCCGTCCAGCATCGATGCCCTGGCGGCTGCATTGCGGGAGCATCAGCTCGAAATCGCCTGGGCCGTCGAGACGGTGTTGCGCTCGCGGACATTCTTCGCCGACGCGAACCTGGGCGAGCGCGTGTTGGGGCCGGTGGAATTCGTCGTTGGGTTGCCTCGGGCTCTTGAGCGTTTTGAAACGCCGCCCAGCAGTCTGTTGCTGGCGGAATGGGCCGCGCGGATTGGGCAAGATCTCTTTTATCCGCCCAACGTCGGTGGTTGGCCCAGCGGGCGCGGTTGGCTTGGAACCCAGGCGATCATTGGCCGGGCGAACTTTGCCGCCGCTCTCGTTGAGGGCAAGCTTACGGGCCGCCCAAGCCTTCTCGACGGCATTGCCCTCGCCGAACGGCACCAGCGCGGCAAGGATCTGCATGACTTGCTGACCTTCTATGCCGAGCTTTTCACCGGCATGGCTCCGGAACCGGCCTGGCGCGAACGACTTACCATGGCTCTGGGTCCCAAGGCGGAGCGTAACCCCGAAAGCGTGGCGCGCGCCATTGCACTGTTGATGGCCTCGCCTGAGGTGCAATTGGCTTGAGCCCGCTCTCAAGATGGAGACCAATATGTATTCCCGACGCGATTTCCTGCGCACGAGCTTGCAGACTTCCACGCTGGTTGCCCTGACACCGACGGTCCCGAGCTTCCTGGCACAAACCGCCCGTTCAGCGCCCCCAGACCGTGACGGCCGTGTCCTGGTGGTGATCCAACTGGACGGCGGCAACGATGGTATCAATACCATTGTGCCGTTTGCCGACCCGGGCTACGCCAAACATCGCAAGGCCTTGCGACTGGCCACGAACCAGTTGCACAAGATCGATAAAGAAGTCGGCTTCCACCCCGCCATGCGCGACGCCGCCGATCTCTTGCAGTCCGGCCGGCTGGCGATAGTCCAGGGTGTAAGTTATCCAAACCCCTCGCGCTCGCATTTCAAGTCCATGGCCATCTGGCAGACAGCGAACCTGAACCTGAAGTCCGATAACGACGACCTGGAGACACGCGCCAGCTTCGGTTGGATCGGCCAGGCCCTGGACGGCGGTCGCCGGCCTGGTGACGGCTCGCCCGATGCCGCCTACGTCGGCACCGGCTCACTCCCGGCCGCCCTGCGGAGCCGGCGTTCACAGGCATCTGCCATGACGCGGCCAGAGGATGCCTTGCTCACGCTGCAGCCGAACGCCAGGTCCATGAACGCCCGAGTCGATACGGGCAAAGACCTGGCTGCTTTCGTTCAGCGTAGCACCTTGCAGGCTTACGCAACTTCGGACCGCATGCGCACGCTTCTCGCCGCCAAGGACCAGGGGAGCCGCTATCCAGAGACCGGCCTGGCCCAGCGGCTTCAGGTAATGGCCAGGCTTCTGAAGACCGGCGGCGGCACCAGGGTTTTCTACACCTCGCAACCCACCAACGCCTATGACACGCATTACAACCAGCTGTTCACGCATGCCCAGTTGCTGGGCGAGTTGGCGGGCGCGCTCCGCGCGTTTCTGGACGATCTAGCCAGGTCCGGATTGGCCGAGCGCGTGGCCGTGCTTTGCTTCAGCGAGTTCGGCCGCCGCGTACAGGAAAATGGTTCCCAGGGAACCGACCACGGCACAGCAGGGCCCGTGTTCGTGGCTGGGCCTTCCGTCCGAGCGGGGCTCGTAGGGCCGACGCCCAAACTGCTTGATTTGCAGGATGGCGATCTGAGAGTCAGCATCGATTTTCGTCAGGTCTATGCGACGATCCTGGAGGAGTGGCTGGGCCTGCCCGCCAGAACGGCGCTGGCCGGCGATTTCAGTCGGCTCCTGATCTTCGGCAGTTAAGGGCAAGGCAATGACCGGATTCCTGTTCTCGCTGGCTCTCGTCGTGGCTGCCGTCAGCCAAAACGGCAGCGCGACTGAGTCACGGATAAAACGTCAGTTCGAAAACTTGTGGACCGAGCTTGGTTCCGCCGATCAGGCCAAAGCTCGCCAGGCGGCTTCAGCGCTTGTAGCGCAAGGCGCCACGACAGTTTCGTTCCTTGAGAAACGCTTGCGGCCGGTTGACGTTCCAGATGCAGGGCATCTGGCACGCCTGATCAACGACCTGGACAGCAATCGGTACCGGGATCGCCAGAAGGCAGCTAAGGAGATAGAAAGCCTCAGTGAATTGGCTGAACCACTACTGATTCAGACCCTGGCGAATCGGCCGTCGCTGGAAGTTCGCCGGCGGATCGAGCAGATCCTCGCCGCGAACAAGACAAGCCGGCTGCATCCGTCGGACGGGCGGCGCCGGCAGGCCCGAGCCATCGAAGTGCTGGAGCAGATCGGCAACGCGGAGGTCCGCAAACTGCTAGGTTCCCTGGCCAAAGGCGCTCCGGACGCCGCGCTCACGCGGGACGCCAGAGGAGCCCTGGATCGTCTACCCAGCCAGCCTGTTACAAGGTGAAGAGTGCTTGCAATCCGACGGTTGTTGCTCACGACGGTTACTCGTTGACTCACCAAGAATCACCGTCACCTCTGCCTCTATCATTCCTCTTGAATCCGGCCACAATTCGCTAGTGTCCTCTCGGTTCGAGTTCCTTGGTGGGGACTTGCGAGGGGCCAGTCCTACCCCTTGGGGCTGAGCAGTTTCACAAACTGTTCAACCAGGCACACGCGATGAGACTGCGCGCCTTGCTCAGATCCAGCTCGTTGAAC
>DASZFN010000681.1:0-8844 GCA_035939715.1 Gemmataceae bacterium
GCCACACTGGCGGGAATGAAGCCGTGCATCGGCTGGCAACGGAAGTCGCCAACATTGATGCGATGACTCGCCTGGGTCTGGAACAACCCGATCCTGCCCGGGCCTATGCCGCCGCGTTCGGCATGGCCGAATTTGGCCGGTTCACTGGAAGAGACGTCGTGCCTCTGGTGTCCGAGGCTTGCGCAACGGCACGGCGGCATAAGGATCTTGGGAATGGAGGTAGATCGCTTGAATCCTTGGGCGACATCGCGCTAGTGCGTTCGCAGCATGCGATGGCCAAGCAGGCGTATGAAGAGGCCTTGCCCCTCTATCGGCAAGTGGGGGACGTGCGGGGACAGGCCAACTGTATCGTGAGCCTGGGCGACATCGCGCTTCGGCGTTCGGAGCATGGGACGGCTAGGCAGGCGTATGAAGAGGCCTTGCCCCTCTATCGGCAGGCGGGGGATGTGCTGGGACAGGCCAACTGTATCCAAAGCCTGGGCAGCATCGCGCTAGCGTGTTCGGAGCATGGGACGGCCAAGCAGACATATGAAGAGGCCTTGCCGCTCTATCGGCAGGTGGGGTCCGTGCTGGGACAGGCCAACTGTATCAAGAGCCTGGGCGACATCGCGCTAGAGCGTTCCGAGCATGGGACGGCCAGGCAGGCGTATGAAGAGGCCTTGCCGCTCTATCGGCAGGTGGCAGACGTGCTGGGACAGGCCAACTGTATCCGGAGGCTGGGCGACATCGCGCTTCGGCGTTCGGAGCTTGGGACGGCCAAGCAGGCATATGAAGAGGCCTTGCCGCTCTATCGGCAGGTGGGGTCCGTGCTGGGACAGGCCAACTGTATTCAAAGCCTGGGCGATATCGCGATTCGGCGTTCGGAGCATGGGACGGCCAAGCAGGCATATGAAGAGGCCTTGGATCTTTTCGAGCGCATTCCAGAACCCTACTCCATCGGATGGACACACGTGCGTCTGGCTCGGCTAGAGAAGAGCAAAAACGGGCGGCGGGAGCATGTGGCCAAAGCTAGTTTGTGCTGGAAGCAGATCGATCGGCCGGATTTGGTGGAATCGCTGCGGCAGGAGTTCCCGGATGCGATGTGACGCCCGTTCCGAAAGTTGCGCGCCCGTTGGGAAGCCGGCTAATGCCGATGTCCCTGGATTATCTTTTCGATTTTTTGTTTTTCGCCTCCAGCTCTGCCAGAAGCTTCTGACAATCCGCGCGCTGCCGCAGAGTGGCGAGGTCCTGGTCTTGCTTGATGTGGCGGCGTTTTTGAAGCCCTTGGCGACGGCGCGCTTGAGCAAGGTCAGGGCTGCGCAACGCATTTGCCTAACCTGCAACGCATTTACCCCGATCTTGGCAAATGCGTTGCAAAGCCCACACACACAGATGGCCCCGCGAACCGTCCGCCTTCTTTTTGCCTGAAGGCCGCCATTTTGAGAAAGAGCCACTTTGCGGACCAGTTTCATTCACTAAGCCCGGCCGGGAGGGGACTTCGGACCAATGTCACCGTAGTGCTTGGCCGCCGGACTGGCTAATAGTCCGCGTTGGTGAGCGCCTCGTTGCCCGCGCGCGTGCCGAGCTGCCGCCAGGTAACGAAATTGATGTCGTTGGAGATAAACCTGACCGAGCCGTCGACCATGGCAGCATTCACGCCGCTGGAGTGGTGGCTCCGCGCGGCGGCCTTCTCGTGCCACCAGAAACCACCCTGATCGTTACCGAATTGCGGGTCACCATAGAAGCCGTCGGCGACGGTTGAAAAAAGACAGTAATCGTGGGTCGTTTGAAACGACGTTCCGACGGCTGCCGAGGCCACGATGGTAATATCTGGGCCGGCCCGGTAAGCCGTGTCGCCGATATTGAGCGAGTGAGGGCAGGGCCGCATCACTTGATCGAAGTTCAAGGAATTGGGTGGATCATAGGTCATGAACAAGGAGCTGCCCACATCTCCGTGCGTGATCTCGCCCATGGTCGAGCCCCAGTCGGCTTTCTTGGTCCCGTTCAGGCCTTCCGAGTAAAAGACCGTGGTCGAGGTCCCGTCCAGCACGTCCGCCACACGGGATTGGAATGTCTTCGTTCCCCAATACGGGTTTACTCCGGACGAATCAAACAGCTCCCCATGCGGCCCGCGCGAACCACTGATCCCCTGTCCCTTGATCACCTGGAACATGCCCGCTGCCGGTCCGACGGGGAGCCTGGGCGGACTGCCAAAGCCGCTATCATCGCCTGGGTTCAAACGCCAGTCGTTGGAGTTGCGGGGGTAGCCGCCTTTGCCCATGGGATACACCCAGGCAGCAAAGTCATCACCGAAATAGTTGCCGGCCCCCAGGCAGCCGCGGTAGTTGCCGCGTGACCGCGCCCATTCGCGGTTCCCCGCTTCATTGACAATGGGACCGGTGTCGCTGGGGCAGAAGAACGACTTGATCGCGGTTGACCGCGACACGTAGTCCTGGGTCGCAGGCAGGGCAAGCTGACCAGCGCCTGTACCGTGGGCCGTATCGTTGCCGTGATCGACATCCACGCCGAAGGGGTCGGTCTGGTTGAGCAAGAAGAAGCCGTCGTAAACGTTCCGCGCTTCCATGTACGGCAGGATTAAATGGTACCAGCCGAAGGTCAGGTCGGTCTCATACTTCTTGGCATAGGGGAAGTAGCTGAAGTTGTCGTGGTAATTGTGCGAGGCAAGCGCGATCTGGTGCAGGTTGTTCTGACAGCTCATGCGGTTGGCGGCTTCGCGCACCTTTTGAATGGCCGGCAGCAGAAGGCCGACCAGGATGGCAATAATAGCGATCACCACCAGCAGCTCGATCAGGGTGAACGCGTGCTGCAGGCGCTGCAGCGCCTTTCCGAGCAAATTCATTCTTGGCATGGGTCCGCTCCCTTGAATAAGAGGTTATGATGATGCCGATGACGATGACAATGAACAGAAAGCGCGCCGGCGCTTTGAGCCTGGCATTCATTGCTCCTGAAACCTGGCTGTGCGGACTCGCGGAACGGGAGAGCTTTAGCCTGCCACGGATAGGTCTGTCCCGCGTGGCAAGCGCACTGCGAGCGCGCACGTCGCAGCGCTCTATTTCAACAGGCAGGTTTGTCGGTATGGCTGTTACATTGAAGAGCTAGATTTCTGGTCATGTATGACAATAAAGAGTGCGGATCGAGCCGAAGTGCCTGGGCGCAATCGGCACGAGCGCGGTCATATTCCCCGATGGCGTTGGCAGCAGTGCCGCGACAGGCATAGGCGTGCGCGTCCGCCGGTGCCAGCGTCAGGAGCTGAGTGAAATCGGCGATGGCCTCCAGGTATTTGCCGCAGCGCAGGTAAGCCAGGCCGCGCAGCCGTAAAGGCAGATACTCCTCTCCGGGCCGGCACAGGCGAATGGCTTCGCTAAAGTCTGCGATCGCCCGCTTATACTCGCCCTTTTGATAAAAGGCGTAGCCGCGGTTGTAAAAAGCCGGTGGCTTGCCGGCGCGCACCCACGCCGGAGACCCGGTGCGGTCCTCTAGACCTTCGAAGATGGGCGGCACCTGAGCCGGCCGGACCAGGGCGCGCCAGTGCCGGGAGAAGAGGCGTGTTCGACCTAACCAACGCCGTCGCAGAGCGTTTAACCACATGAGAAGTTCCTCCGCAGCTGAAACCTGGGTTCTGACCCTTTACGCTCCTCCCCCTTTCAACACCCTCCCCAGCTCATGAGAAGCGCACGTTATTCGACCGGGCGCGCAGACCGGACGCAGGAGCGATCCTGGGCGGGAGCAGTCATGCTCCTCAGCGGCAGAGAAGTCAGCACGTTTTCGCCGGCTCCCGCTTCACTGCCCTGACCGTTTAAAGGTCGTTACGTTCTTCCCCGGTTGCGGACTGAAATCAGCGGGCCGATCGGGCCCTGCGGCGAGCGTGAGTTTTTCGTCCTGGAGTTCGAAAATCCACCGGCTCACTCGACCCTCGACAGTCCAGTCGAGATGCATGGGGTGCTTGCCGGCATCGATTTGATAAGTGCCGGAGGCGCCCACAAACGTCATTTGATCGTCCTTGAAAGTTAACTTCTCTTGCGAGGCTATCTGCATTCCCCCCACGTTCATCGCAGCTACACCCCAGGTGCCCTGCAGGCGATTGTGGATCAGTTCCTCGACGGTCCGGGGCCGGAGAAAAAGTACCGACAGAACGCCGCCCAGACCGAGCAACAGCAGCAGGCTGCTGGCTATGGGTAACCCCCTGCCGGTCCAGGACCGGGCACCCCAGGTGGCCAGGTTCACGACTCGGGCAGACATGTGCGACGCGCTGCCGAGCTTGCCGGAACCGAATCCGAGCGCTCCCTGGACGGTGGTCGCTTCGAGCAATTGCGGAACGGCGGCGGACGCCTGCTCCGACAGGCTCAAGAGCGTGGCGGCCAGTAGCGCGCCGGACACCGCCAGTCCCCGGCGCGTCAGCCGCAGGCGCAGCCTCTCGCGAGCCCGCGCCAGCCGCGAGAACACCGTGCCGGGAGGGCAACCGAGCTGTTGAGCTGCCTGTTCATTGGTCTTGCCTTCCAGGTAACACAAAACCAACGGAATGCGGTACTTGTCCGGCAGTCGCCCAATCTCCTCGTACAGGATAGGACCGAGGTCGCCAACCTCTCGCGCAGGTTCTGGTTGTGAGAGCGAGGGTTCCACCAATGCGACCTCATGGGCCTGCCGTCGCAGAGCGGCAGTGCGGATGCGCCTTGCCAACCGGTTCGCCACATTGAAAAGCCAGTTCGGTAGTGCTGCCCCGTTGCGGATGGAACCGGCCTTGCGAGACAGCACCAGAAACGTGGCCTGAAAGGCGTCCTCGGCGTCCTGTTCCTGCCGCAGAACCTGGCGGCAGACGCCCAGAACCATCGCTCCATGCCGCTGCACCAGCTGCCTGAAGCCTTCCTCATCGTGCTGGCGCGCGAAGCGCTCCAGGAGTTGTCCATCCGTCAGACTGGCCGCGCAGGTGGTCATTCCCGCAAATCCTCTATCGCTGTCCCCACTCCATAAGTGACATGGGCATGGAAAATTCTTCCCACTATTTTGTACTCAAGGCGCTTAAAACTCGAAGGCGGCGACGTAAATGTCAAGAAGGGGCAAGAGCAGAATTTCAAGCTGGACTGCAAATCCAAGAATCGGTTCGCTAATCGGCGTAAATGCGTTGCGCAAATTCACCTGGTTTGCTGAAGCTTCTCTGGCTCACGGCGGCTCCTGGAACAGCTTGAGCCGCGGCAAAACCTTCTGCATCATCGGGAAGTGCGGATCGCGAGCCCATACTTCTATATCGTTTTCAATTCCCAGGGTGGCGATGACGGCGTCGGGCAAGGGGACGGTGACGCCATTGGATCGCAGCGCCGCAAGGTTGTCGCCGACCGTGATCCAGAGCATCAACCAGGATCATGGTAAGTGGTCGCCTGCGTGCTTCAGATCATATTCGCGCTGCTCGCGCAAGGCCTCGAAGTCATACCCCTCGAGATCGCCTGGGCTCCCCCCGCGTGCGAGCCGGCGCTTGAACGAAGCGAAATCGACGGTCAGCATCTGGTCGATGGTCGGCCAATACGGCTCGAAGCGCGGGTCCACACGCCAGCTCCGCAACGTGGCCTGGCGCTTGGCCCACGCCCCCTCCGACTCGGGAGCCTGGCCAAGGAGTTCATAAAACTTTTCACGCGCAACCGAATCAACGTTTGCATGCATAGCAATGATTATGACGGCGGCAATGAAGGATGTCCAGTTATCGGACGAGCCCGGAAGCAATTCACGGGCGAATCCTTGAACCGGATCGAGATTGGGTCATTTTTCATTTTGGAGAAGCAACGTGCCCAGCCGCCAAGACGGCCAACTCCCGGGCCAAGATGCCCCAACATGGCCGCGAAGATGGCCACCACAAACCGTTAAATCTCCAGGAAATCACGCGAAGGCGGGCAAGACGGCCAGCCCCTCTCTCCCCCTGAATCCGCCGCCATCCGCCATTTGATTGGCGGGCGGGCGGACATGGTAGATTCTGGAAGATTGTGACTGATTTTTGCCAGATCTTGGGAGCAAACGAGCAAGAATTCTGCACCACGGGAGAACCCCAGATTGCTACTAAAAGAGGCCCTGGAGTTGGCGGACGACCTGGCTCGGTAAGTTGCCCGCCATCCCCCCCGGCCCCCAAAAACGTGGCAAACTGGCAAACTCAATTTTTTTCGGCACGCAAGTCCTTGCGCCCGTAGATAGCTCGGTCTCGACTCGAGTTTGCCAACCGTGGCAAAGTCGGTGGCAAACTGGCAAAGTCATTTTGGCAGTCAACCGATGATATGCGGCACAAAGCGGCTCGTATTCTGGGTGATGGGCTGCACATCTTCACGGATACCCAGGCCGCAGGCGTAGCCGTTCACCATCCAGCTGCCAAGGACGGGGTAGCGGCCGTCGAAGTTCGGCAGCGGCTTCAGTTCCTGGTAGACAACTGGGTAATTCGCATAGATGCCCTCCGTTTCCAGAACGACCTTGCCGTCTTCCACCATCTGAATGTTCGCGCCTTCGCGGCCGAGGATCGGCTTGCGGATATAGGAGGCGGCGAATGGCTGCCAATCGGCACGCAAAAGATACGGACTGTCTGGATTAAGCTCATAGAGAATGGGCAAGATGGCCTTGTTGCTCAGCAGCATCTTCCAGGGCGCCTCGAGCCAGCGCGTGCCGGCTTCGAGCAGGCGCGGCCCGAACTGCTCGCGCACCAGCCACTCCCACGGGTAAAGCTTGAACAGGCGCCCGATCGGCCGTTCGGCCCGGTCCACGAACATCTGCCGCCGGGCGTTCCAGCCAATGTCCTCCACGGCCAGGTAAGCCGTGTCCAGTCCGGCCTGCATGGCCGTGTCGCGCAGGTAATTCACTGTCATGTAGTCTTCAACGTGGCCGCGGAGCGACGTGAAATACCAGCGCTCCTTGGACTCTTGCTTTAATACGGACCAGATCTCGAGCAGGCGCTCGTGGATGCTGTTGAATTGGTCGCGCGTCGGGAACACGTCGCGGAACCAGTACCACTGCACGACGGCGGCCTCGAGCAGGGCCGTGGGCGTATCGGCGTTGTACTCGAGCAGCCGGGGCGGGTGAACGCCGTCGTAGGAGAAGTCGAAGCGGCCGTACACGGTGTGCTCGTCGTTCTCCCAGCTCGCGCGGACGTACGGGTGAAAGGCGGGCGGGATCAAGAAGCGGTCGAGCAGGTTGTTCCCCACAACGTGCTCCACGGCTTTGAGGCACATGTCATTCAAGGCATAGCTGGCCCGCTCCAGCTCATCGATTTCGCGGCTGCTAAAGCGATAATAGGCCGACTCATCCCAGTAAGGGACGGCGCCGCCGTCCTGTTCGACGGTGTGGAAATGGCAACCCTGCGACTCCACTTTCTGCTGCCAGTCGATGCGTGGTTTGCTGCCCAGGCGTTCCACGGCTCACGCTCCCGTTGCTGCATGCCCCATGGCGCCGAAGCCGCCGCGCGGCGATGCCCCGACGCTGGTGCCGCTCCCGGTTCGGCCGACGCCGCGCCCGCCACCGCTGCCGACATAGACGTAGCTGCGGCCGGGGCCGTGATGGCGCGTCCGGCTGCCGTTGCAGGTCTTCTGCTTGTCCCTGGGGAGGTTCGGATCCTCCTCGCAAGTAGTCGTCGTCCCGCCACAGCCCGCCAGGAGGAGAGACGAGCTAACGAGCACCAGCGAAAGCGATTTCGTGGCCCGGCTGGGGAAAGTCCCTGGTCGCCGTTCGTCATCGACAGGCTGAGCCACCCCGGCACCGACCTTTCCGTTTAACAGCCCGTTGAAAAAGGTGTCTGGAACCTTCAAACGCATGCGAAGAATCGGATTCTGTTTACCCCCAAAGGTTCCAGACACCTTTTTCAACCTTTTTCAACCGGCTGTTTAACCAAGCATGGCTGCCGCGACGATGATGCTGGTTCCCAGGATGATGGCCGCGCCCAGGATGGCCGCGGCAATGTTCTGTTTCCTGCAAATCTCTTCTTCCAGGTTTCCAGGCGTGATGCGATCCCAGATCTTGAAGCCGAGAAGGGACATGACAATGCCGACCGTGGTAAACACAATGACCGACAATACGGCCATGCCGAAGCTGTCGGGCCGCCAGTGCTGGGGCGCGGGTAATGGCTCGACGTCCGCGAAAAGAGTAAGCAGGACGCATGCCGGCGGCACCATCGCGTGATCCTTTCTGTCAAAGGTCGTGTCCCTTTCTTCACCATGAATTCCTGGCTGATGGTACTCCCTTTCGCAAAGAGTCGAAAGAGATAAAATTGCAGTCTTGCGGCGAAAAATCGTGGAAGCCGTTGTTTCGGTGGAGTAAACTCGTTCATTGCTGAGCCGATCGCCCCCTCGCGCGATCCTCTGAGAAACGTCGTTTGGCAGCTAACTAACCCCCAAAACCCTCATGGCGATTCTTTTTACCTGCGCGTGCGGTAAACGGCTTAAGGTGGCGGACCAGTTTGGCGGCCAGCGCTGCCGGTGTCCGGGTTGCGGAGATATACGAAGCGTTCCAGAAGCAAGGGCCGCAGATCCAGAGGCCGCACGCGGCGATGAATCTCCGATAGCCGCCGGCAAACCGCGCCGGGCGGTCACGGAAATGCGCGCTCCGCGGCGCGGCGATATCCCGGAAGTGCTGCCCGCCGATGACGACGATGAAGAGGCCTATAAACCTCGGGATGAAGAGGCGGATGGACCTCGGTCGGAAGAAGAGCGGGCAAGTCGTCGAAAAAAGAAGCTTGTACGAAAGAAACTTCCCGAAAAGCGAGGCTTTTTCTCGGGCTTCGACTTCGCCTTCGAACGGTCGCTGGCCGGCAAAGGCACGCTTGCCGGAGTGCTCATAATGGTGATCGCCGTCGTCTGGTTTGTTTGCGGCCTCTATATGAACTGG
>DASZFN010000682.1:0-5238 GCA_035939715.1 Gemmataceae bacterium
CGCTTGCTTCGATAGCCGTCGACCGTAAATATCCCAACACGTTCGAGGACCAGCATGACCAGCGGCGTCTGGAAGGAAAGTCCGAAGGCGAGCGGCATCCACACGGCAAAGCCGAGCCATTCCTTCAGGCGCAAATCCGGCTCGAGGTCGAGCCATTCGTTGAAACCGAGAAGTGTTTCCACGGCCTTGGGAATCACCCAGACCTGGCAAACCAGGATGCCTGCCAGCAGCAAGGCGACGCTCAAAGGAAGGTAAAGAAGAACCGGTCGCTTTTCATGCGGATAAAGACCGCCGGCCACGAACGACCACGCTTGCCAGGCAATCCACGGGCAGGCCAGCACGATACTGCAAGCCATGGCTACTTGCAGATATACCATCATGCCTTCCATCGCGCCCATGGTCGCCAGTGTGGGACGCCGGCCTACCTGTCGCTCGGCTTCCTGGCGATAAGCCGCTTCGCGCAGCGGCTCTTCGGCGCGAATCCAGAACCGGTAGAGCTGTGGCTTGCCATCCTCTGCCGTCGCGGCTGTATCATGGCTTTGCTCTGCGCCCGGCCTGGGAAAAGCATTCACCGCGGCCGGCATGCCCTTTTCCAAAGCCAGCACGAACTGCTCGCGCAGCAAGCCGATGCGGTAGAACGGCGTCGGCTGATTGATGTCCTCCAGAGCGGCATCTTTGTCCAGGTTGGCCAGAACCTTATGCACGCGGCGGCGATAGAAATTGGCCAGTTCCTTTTCCACCGGCTGGGCGATCAATCCCATGACCGGCCTGGCCGCCCCGATTCTGGTGCCCGTCGCGAAGCCGGCGAAATCGACGGCGAAGACGAGCAGCAGAGCCGCGCCAAAGCCGGCCAGGGCTAGCCAAAGCCTGCGGCGCAATTCTTCCAGATGATCGCCAAACGGCATGCGCGTGCCCGCAAAGATATCCGTCGCGCGAGCGCTGCCTGAGGCCGCGCCTGTCTGGTGGTCGAACGAAATGCGTGTGGCCATGTGAACCCCCTTGAGTGAACGGCGCCATGTCCGGTCGTGGGGGTTTCTGGGCCATCGAAGAGGACGGCGGAAACCAGCGTGCCTTTGCGCGTATGGTCGCAAGGCCCTTGCAGTCTAAAGCCGGGCCCGGCCAGTTGCAAGCCTTCTGCAATGGGGCCCGGTCAACTAACATAAGAAGACGGTTCGAATCGTGAGTGGGGAAGCCATGGACGCCAGCCGCTTGAAAAAATGCCGGCAGCAGCTTTCCAGCCGCTTGCCCTTGATCGGCGGCTGGCTGCAAACGCAGGCCGTCAAGAACTTGATCGCGGACGGCTCGGCCGAGGCCGTGCGCTTGCTCGAGGAAGCCGCCGGCGAGTCCGCAGAGGCAACGGTGCGTGACGCCGCCCTGGATTCGCTGGGCAAACTGGCGGCGGCCAAGAATGTAGCGGCGCAGGAAGCCCTGTGCCGGCTGGTGATTTACCATGACGATCCCGCCGCCAACGAGGTTGTCAGCACACGCGGCTACGTCCCCCACAATGAAAGCCACCGAGCCGTCTTCTATTTCCTGACCGAGCGCTGGCACGAGTACGAGGCGCTGGATTTCGATCACCATCTTCTTCGCGAGGCGTTTGATGCGGCTGATGAGGCGTTGCGGAGCCGCATCGCCGCCAAGGCCCGTGAAGCGGGCCGGCTTGAATGGGTGGACATTGTCTCGGGCGGAAAGCAATGCCGCCGCCTGGCTTTGATGTCCGACGAGGACTGGCGCTCGGCGTTAAGCGTGCTGGAGGCGAAGGGCCGCTGGGAAGAGCTTTGGCGGCTGGCCCAGGAAGCGCCGCCGCGCTGGAGCGCGCAGATTCTGCCGCGCCTGAGAAAGGCTCGTTGGCGTCCGCAGGAAGAGGATGTCGCCGGGTTCGACGAACTGGTAAAACTAGCCCGGAGCTGGAAGCAGGCAGACTATACCGATCTCATTTGCCATCGCACGACGCTGACCGGCCATCAGCACGAGGTGCGCTGCCTGGCCATCGCTCCGTCGGGCCATATTCTGGCGAGCGGCAGCGCGGATAATACGGTACGGCTCTGGAGCCTGCCCGAAGGCGAGCCCTTGAAGACGCTGGCCCGGCACACCGGGTGGATCAATTGCCTGGCCATTCCTGCCCACGGCCGCGTGCTCGCCAGTGCCGGCCGCGATGGGCGGATTTGCCTGTGGAGTCTGCCCGGCGGCAAGGCCCTGGCCAGGCTGCGCGGCCACACCCAGCCGATTTACTGTCTCGCCTTTACGCCCGGAGGCGGCATCCTGGCCAGCGGCAGCTCCGATGCCACGATTCGACTCTGGAGCGTTGTTCAGAAACGCCTCCTGGAAACTCTGGAAGGGCATGAGGGCGGCGTCGCCTGTCTGGCAGTCAGTCCGGACGGCGCCTACCTGGCCAGCGGCAGCGCCGACAGCACTGTGCGCTTGTGGCGGCTTCCCGAAGGTAAGCTCCTGCAAACCCTGGAAGGCCACCGCAATGTGGACCTGGACGGAGTGCTGTCGCTCGCCTTTAGTCCGGACGGCCGCGTGCTCGCCAGTGGCGGCACCGATGGCCGCGTCCTCCTGTGGAGCGCGCCGAGCGGCCGGCTCAAGTGCACGCTGAAAGGCCACATCGGCCCGATCACCGCCCTGGTGGTGACGCCGGACGGCAAATGGCTGGCCAGCGGCAGCACCGACCAGGCCGTAGGGCTATGGCGCATGCCGAGCGGCAAGGCGGTGAAGATGCTCGGCGGCTTGACCGGCGAAAACAGTTGCCTGGTCTTGAGCGCGGATGGCAACCTTCTCGCCTGCAGCAGCGGCGGCGGCCTGGGAACCAATCACACGGTGCGGCTGTGGCGCATGCCGCAAGGCAAGGCCCTGGCGACGCTGGAAGGTCACTCCCGCTACATCGCCTGCCTGGCCATGAGTGCGCATGGCCGCTTGTTGGCAAGCGGCAGCGGGGACGGTACGATACGGCTTTGGAGTGCGGAACTGGAGCGCCTCACGCATTTGCCCGCAGCCCAGGCGAGCTTGAAGGATCTCGACTGGGTTCAGCGTGCCGCCCGGGACGGCCGGCTGCATGCGAAAACAAAACCGGCGTTGGCTTTCATCGAGGCCTTGCTGCGGCGACGGCGGCGGCTCGACATTTTCGTGGATGACGCCTTGCCGCACGTCATTGAGGTGGGTGAATTCGACATTGAGATTGTAGGCTGAGCGCATGAGCTTCGAACAGCAGCTTGACATCTACCTGCGGGCCCGCTTCACCCTGGTCGTGCTGGTTACTCCTGAGGAAGAACGCGTCCTGCACACGATCAAGACCGTGTGCGAGCGCACGAACCGGCCCTGCTTGACCTGGGACGTTGCCGATAATTTCCAGTGGCTCACCGCCGTGGACGGTGTCGTGCCCGCCGCCAAGGACCCCATCAACGCCCTGGAGCACATCGACAAGGCGCAGGACGATGCTGTCTATGTCCTCAAGGACTTCCACGATTGCTGGAACAACCTGCAGACCAAACGCAAGCTGCGCAGCGTCGTGCAGCGGCTCAAATACACAAAAAAATCAATCCTGGCCATCTGTCCGTCCCACAAGATTCCGGCGGAATTGAAGGAAGAAGCGGTAGTCATCGACTTCCCCCACCCGACGACCACAGAGCTGGAAGGCGTGCTCAACCGCATTGCCCGAGCGCCCGGCGTGAAAGTCAATTTGACCAAGTTGGGCCGGGAGAAGCTGGTACAGGCTGCCCTGGGGCTGACTGCCACGCAGGCGCAACGGGTGTTCGCCCGCGCCGTCGTCACCGATGGCGTGTTGGATGACCGCGACATTTCCCTCGTGACCGAGGAGAAGAAACAAATCATTCGCGAGAGCGAAGCGCTGGAGTACTACGAGGTCACGGAAAGCCCAGACGATGTGGGCGGTCTCGACATCTTGAAAGATTGGCTGCGTCTCCGCGAGCGCGCCTTCACGCAAGAGGCGCGCGATTACGGCTTGCCGTCGCCCAAGGGGATCGCGCTCATCGGCATTCCCGGTACGGGAAAGAGTCTGACGGCCAAGATGATCGGCGCGTTGTGGCGGCTGCCGTTGCTGCGCCTGGATGTCGGTTCGCTGTTCGGCAGCCTGATCGGCGAATCGGAAGAACGGGCACGCCGCGCTCTTCAGGTGGCCGGCATGGTGGCGCCTTGCGTGGTGTGGATCGACGAGATGGAGAAGGCCCTGGCGCACGGCGGCCAGGACGCCGGCACCAGCACGCGCGTCTTCGGCTCCATCTTGACCTGGATGCAGGAGAAGACTGCTCCCTGCTTTGTGGTGGCGACCGCCAACGACATTTCCACCTTGCCTCCGGAGCTGCTGCGCAAGGGCCGTTTCGACGAAATCTTCTTCCTCGACCTGCCTACGCTGGCGGAACGCCGCGAGATTTTCTCCGTGCATCTGCGCAAACGCAAGCGGCTGCCTCAAGATTTCGATGTCGGCCAGCTGGCGCGCGATACCGATGGCTACGTCGGCGCAGAGATCGAGCAGGCGATCATCGACGCCATGTACATCGGCTTCAACGCCAGCCGCGAATTCACCACGGCCGACATCGCGGCTGCGGTCAAGCGGCAGGTGCCGCTGTCGTCGTCGCAGCGCGAGGCCATCGACGGCCTGCGCGACTGGCTGCACTCGGGCCGGGCCCAATCGGCGTCCTTTCCAGAAAAAGAAGAGGCCTGAGGCATGGCCGGCCGGCTCGGTATTGATTTCGGCACCTCGAACACCGTCGTCGCCGTCTGGGATGAGACCCGGCAAGAAGGCGTGCCGCTGCACATTCCCGACTACGGCAAGCAGATTCAATACCGGCAAGGCGACAAGGTTGTCGAGGCGATCTCCGTCGTGCCGTCGTTGATTCATTATGCCGCCGACAACCGCCGCTGGCTGGGGCAGCAGGTGCGGGCGCATAATCTCTATGAGTCGCCGCACACCTTTCGCTGGATGAAACGCTACATCGCGCGCCGCAGCCCCGTGAAGGTGAAGGTAGGCGGCCGGGAAATCTCACACTTGCAGGCCGGCCAGGAATTCCTGACGGCAGTGCTAACCTTCGCCGCCGCGGAGCTGAAGCTACGCGATGAAGAGGTTGCTTTCACAGCGCCCGTGGAGGCGTTCGAGCATTATGAGGACTGGCTGACCGGCGTGGCCGAGGCGGCGGGCCTGCCGCGCTTCCGCCTGCTGGATGAGCCTTCTGCCGCGGCGCTCGGTTACGGGGCCATCGTGCAACCGGGCGACGTCTACCT
>DASZFN010000683.1:0-15678 GCA_035939715.1 Gemmataceae bacterium
GCGCTCGGCGAGAAGTTCTCCACCGTTTCGCAACGCCTGCGGATGCTCCGGACCGAAGGGCTGGTGAAACGGCGTCGCGCGGGCAACCACTTGTTTTACGCCTTATCGGATCGGCACGTTGCCGATCTCGTTCAGAACGCGCTGGCCCATGCGGACGAATTGCAGTCCCGCTCAGCGCGGTTTATCCCGGGGGACCAGCAGGGAAGGAGAAATCCGATGACCACCAGTTCCACCCACGCCAACCACAACCATCAGCACGGCCCCGGCTGCGGGCACACCGCCATCAAGCATGACGGCCACGTCGATTACCTGCACGACGGCCATCTGCACCACGTCAAGGGCAAGGACGTGGAAGAGCACAAGCTGGCCGTGGGCAAGCAGAACCCCGGCGAGTGCACGCCGAAGCACGCCTGCGGCGGCCATGACAAGACCCACAAGCACGGCCCGGGCTGCGGCCATGAAGCCGTGCCGCACGGCGACCATACCGATTACCTGGTGGAAGGCCACCTGCATCACCCGCACGGCGGCCACTGCGACGACCACGGCCAGGTGCAGCGCGCCTAGGTTCCGGGGTTTTTGAACTTGAACAGGATCTTGGCGACAGTTCGAGGTCATTCCCCGACGACGTTCCTATTCTGACGTGGCGGTGTGGCGGTGTTACTCGTGCATCATCATAACCTATTTACGGGCATGCAGTTGTGAGCAGGAGTAACATCGCCACCGCCGCAAATGTGGCGCTGTTACTTCTGTTACCTCGGAACTGTTCATTCTTGAAACCACGCCGAATCAAGCCGCTCTTGTGAGAATCCAGCGGCCACGCTACCATCTCCCCGCGATGGAACGTACCCTCCCCCTGCGCACCGAGCGAACGGCTGCGGCCTGGCCGGGGACTGGCCTGGTCCGCTGGCTGCCGCTGCTTGGCCTGCTGGCCTGGCACGGCTGGCTGACGCTGACCCTGTTCGGGGCCGAAAACCGCTGGCACCAACTGCTGGACAATCGGCCCGTCGTTTCCGGCCGCCATGCCCTGCATCTCTATCATGCGACGCTGGGCGCGCAAGCGCGGCGTGAACGCGGCAGCTTTTCTTGTTTTGATCCGGCTTTCCAGGCCGGCTACCCGAAAACTCCCGTCTTTGATGCCGGGGCCCGGCCTGCCGAATTGTTTTTCCTCCTCACCGGCCAAGCTCCTCGTTCGCAAGAAGGGCCGCTCCTGGCGGCGCCCTACAAAATCGGCCTGGCGATTGGCTGTCTTGTGGCTCCCTTGCTGCTGTTGGCGGCCGTCCGCGGTGCCGGCTTGAGCCTGGGCGCGGGCACACTCGCCCTGGCGGCCGGCATCCTGGTGTGCTGGGGAACGCCGGGCCGGCAACTGCTCGAAGCGGGCGACCTGGACCTGTTCCTGGCCGGGCTGGCGATCGTGGCGGGGGCGGGCATGCTCATCTTCTTCCATCGGGCGCCGGGATTTCGTTCCTGGCTGGGCATCTTCGCCGCGGGCTGCCTCGGCTGGTTCGCCCAGCCCCTGCTGTTCATCATGTTGCTTCCGCTCGCGCTTGTCTATTACAGCAGTGTCGGCTGCAAGCATCGGCTGGCCTGGCACATGGCTCTACTCTTCGCCGTCGGCGGAGCTTTTGCCGTCAACTGCTTCTGGCTGCTCGACTGGCTGGCCTACTGGTGGATTCGTTCGCCGCTGCAAGGCGATGTTTTCGTCCTTGCTCATAGAACTTTCCACACCCTCTGGGCAGCGCCGCTTTGGGGTGAACCGTGCGAACGTCTTTTCGCGGGCGTGCTGCTGCTTCTGGCCGTGGTGGGCCTGTATGTCCTTAATGAGACGCAGCAACGTGCGACGGCTCGGTTGTTTGGACTTGGCGCGGTCGGGTTTTCCGTGTTGGCCCTGGCAGGCGCCGGCTGGGAGCCGCTGGCCCGGCTGGGGGCTTCGCGGCTGCTGGTCGTGGCTCTCTGGTTTGCTACCGTGCCGGCGGGGGTGGGTCTGGTACAGCTTGCTGGTCTGGCCACACGCCTGCTGCGGGGACCGCTGGGCGCCGCCGCCCTGGCCAGCTGCCTGGCGTGTGCCTTGTGCCTGTTGGTGGGGAAATCCTTGGCCGGCTTCGTGTCGCGCTACCTGGCCAGCACGCCGTTGCTCATCGGCCTGACCGCCGAGCAACTCGGCTGGGTGAAGGCGCTTCAAGAAAACACCACGACGGAAGCCCGCATTCTCTGGGAAGAGGACGCCGACGACCAACCCGGCTCGCGCTGGACTGCCCTTTTGCCCCTTCTCACGGACCGTTATTACCTTGGCGGGCTGGATCCACAAGCATCGATTGAACACGGTTACGCCTGCCTGGGCCAGCACTGTCTGGCAGGCCGGCCGTTGGAAAGCTGGAGCGAAGCGGAGCTGAATGACTTCTATCGCCGCTACAACGTGGGCTGGATCGTGTGCCGGTCGCCGGCGGCACTGGCCTGTTTGAAGAGTTACCCGGAAGCGCAGCCGATCCTTTTCGTGCACACCGGGGAGCCGCGCTATCTCTTCGAGCTCAAGTCTCGTTCGTTCGTGCTGCGCGGACAGGCCCGGCTGCTCGAAGCGACCACTTCTCACATCGCCCTGGCAGACCTGGTGCCGGACAAAAACGGCAACATAGTCCTGAGCATGCATTACCAACCCGGCATGCGCGTATCCTGTGCCCGCGTGCAAATCGAAAGAGAGTCCGATCCCCACGATCCCGTGGACTTCATTCGCCTGCGCCTGCAAGGACCGGTGGCGCGGGCAACCATCACCTGGCAGCCCGGGCGGTAGCGTCTGATGTAGGTCCTCGCTGGCGTTTCGGGTTGGTGTGTGCGAATCACACGCTAATTTATGATTGGTTTTCTTCCAGCGCTTCGATGGAGCGCGGCCAATCGTCCTTGAGCAAGCGCGACAAGGAACGGTCTGCCAGGACCTTGCCGCCGGTCTGGCAGCGCGGGCAGTAATTAGTCTCGTTTTCGGCGTAGAGGATGCGTTGCACGGCCGTGCCACATACCGGACAGGGCTGCTTGAAGCGGCCGTGCACAGCCATGTCCTTGCGGAACGCGGTCACCTTCTCGGGGAAATCCTGGCCGGCTTCGCGGCGCAAGCGCTCAATCCATTCCTGGAGCGTCTCGCGTGTGGCGTGAAAGAGACGCGCAATGTCATCCTTTTGCAAGCGCTGGGTCAGAGCCAGCGGCGACAACCGTGCGCGATGCAAGATCTCATCGGAGTAGGCATTGCCGATGCCGCTAAACAGGCGCGGATCGGTCAACGCCCTTTTGAGCGTGTGGTTTTCCCGGAGCAACGCCGCCCGAAAGGCAGGCTCGTCCGCGTCAAGAACCTCTAGCCCGCCCCGATGGTGCGCTGCTAGCGCCTCGGCGCCGCGTACGAGATGCAAGGAGGCGCGCTTTTTGGACCCGGCTTCCGTAAGCGTCAGTGTGCCGCTGGAGAAATCAAAGGCTGCCAGCCCCACCTTGCCCGGTATCCTCGCGCCGTGCTCCTTCCAGTGCAACCGGCCGGCAATCATCAAGTGAACGATGACATGAACATCGTTGTCCAGCGAGAAAACGAGGCGCTTGCCCAAACGCCGAAGCGCTCGCACGCGCCTGCCTGCCGCTTCACTGAGGGCAGGATCCACAGTGCGGAGGACAAAAGGACTGGCCAGGCGAATGCGCTCCAGAGTTTGTCCCAAAACGCGCGCGCTCAGCGCTTCGAGGTAAACGACGACATCAGGAATTTCCGGCATGGTTGCTTCACGTTGGCTGATACGGTCTGCATATATCTTACTGCCCGCGCGACATGGTGCCGCGGCGCGAGCTGGCGATGGGGATGCCGTCGGGCAGCGGCCGGCCTGCCACGACGACGTCGCGCTCGTAGAGGAAATCGCGGAGCTTGCGAAACAGGTCGAAGCTGTCCGGATAGACCCAGAAGGTGACGGCGGTCAGCTGCGGATCGATGCCGTCGGCAATCTGCCGGAAGTCGGAGCCCGCTTGCAGGGCGGTCGCCAGAGTCTCGCCGCGGGCGGGGTCCACGGGCTCGATTTGCCATTGGCTAAGGCCGTAACGATAGCTGCCGGGGCCTTCAGGTGGGGCACTGCCGATGGCATCGAGCATGCCGCGCTCGCGCTCCACCACATAGCGCAGGCGAAAAGCCCCCGCCGTGCCGGTGACAGCCTCAACTTGCCACTGATTCTTCAGCAGCTTGCCGTTGTCCTCCATCGCTTGCCGGACTTCCTGCAGCAGCGCGCCGATATCGATAAAAGTCACCCGTCCTTTGCTGCATTCGAAGAGCAATTCCTCGGACTGCAACGGCTTGCTCACCGGCGTGCGGTAGCGCAGCGTTTTCGTGGGCGGCGGCGCCTGCTCCAGGGCATGAATGTCCTCGGCGAGCTTGCGCGTTCTGGCCTGAATCTCCGACGCGCTGAGGGCAACCACCGCCGCCGCTCGCTGCCGCTGTGCGGTCTCCTGACCGAGTGCCATGCCCTGCTGCTCCAACTGCTGCTGGCGCGTGCCCAGGGCCGACAAGGCCGAGCGGGCTTGCGTTTCGTCCTGTTGGATCTGCTGAAACTGGCGAAGCTGGGCCAGCAAGCGTTGCTGCGCGTCCGCTAACTCCTGACGATGCCGGGCTAATTCTTGTTGCAATGGATCTGCGGGGATCGGCATGTCGGCCCGGGCAGTAGTATCCGGCGCCGCCGGTCTGGCGAGGTGTTGAATGCTGCTGTAGGAGCGGGCGCCGACCCAGACGACCAGGATCAAACGAATGATGACCCCGACGACATTGGCGACAATGTCGAGAAACGAATCAAAGCTGAACGGGATTTCCCGTGTGCGTCGGCGTCGGCGGATCATGCCGTCTGCAGCCGTGGTTTAACGGCTTCCCTCTTTTCTGGACTCGTCATCCGGAGCCACATTCTCGCGGGTCATTGGTATCTCCAGGGCCTCCAACGCGGGATAAGCAAGATAATAAGTACGCAGGGCGTCGGCGTGCACGCGGAAGCGAATCATGGGACGAAAGGGCGGCTCTCCCGGCCGCACCGAGGCCTGGCGGCGTGCGATAAGTTTTTGCACGCTCCTGAGAAGATCGTTGTCGGCGCTTTCACCCTGGTTGGGACTCGGCACGGCGATCGTCTGGCCGGTCTGAAGAATCACCAGGGCATTGGCCGTGCATTCGATAGGAATAATCCAATCGCGGTTGCCGGTTAGCATGGTTGGCCGCAAGCCGGTTGTGCGCGGTCTCTTCGGCTGAGAATTTGCTGGGCCAATGGCGGCGAGGGGATCACCCGGCGCCCTCTGTCGGATGTCCCCCGGGCGGCCGGAGTCATCTTGATTTCCCGGACGGCGGCTTTCCTGTCCGTGCTCGCCTGTTTGTCCGGGAGCATCGGCGTCACCAGTCGCTCCAGGCCGGCCAGGCGTCAGCGCGGGTAAGAGCCCGGATGATTCCGTAGGACCCGCAGCGGATGGACTGGTTGCACCGGTTGCCTTGGCCGTTTGAGCGCCGGGAGGCTGCCCAGAATCCTGGCGAGGGTGTCCGCCTCCTGAACCTCCCGCGTCAGGTTGAGCACCCTCCGGAAGTACCGGTGATCGGTTTTGACTGGCCAAGGTTTGAGAGGGGACGCCGGATTGAGGCGATCCGATCTCTCCTCTTTCTCCTGCGGCGGTTCCTGAACCTGATCCATATACGCCCGGTGTTCCTGGCGGTGATCCAACGGTTCCCTGCTTGGCACCGGCCGCGCCAGTATCGGGCGAAGCCGTCATCGAGCCAGGACCGGAAGTCCCGTGAGGAAGGCTCAGTCCGCCAATGACTCGTGTCCCCATCGACGCATCCGGTCCGCCCGTTGCACTGCCCAGACCGTTAGAGTAAGGGTTTAATCCCAAACCGCGACCTGATGTACCTTGTCCCGGTTGAATCCCCGTGACAGTATTTCCGGCCCCGCCGCCACCTCGCCCATCGGAAAAGGCGCCGCCGGGCGAGCCGGCAAGACCGGCTGCAAGGCCCGGATTGGCTTGCCGGCCGCCGGGGAATCCAGAAACGGGCTGTTCGCCGCCCTCGGTTACGGCCGTTGTCTGAAGAGTGGCAGCACCCTTGCCGATGGGCGGAATGCCGGTAACTTTCCGGGTTGGACCCTTTTCCGGCGAAGCAGCGACGCCGGCGCCCGCCAGCATCCAGGGTTGGTTCGGATTCGCCGAGTCATCATCCGGAAAGTTAAGGACCCAGTCCGCGTCAATCAACTCGTAACCGAAATCCACGCCCAGTTTTTGCAGAAGCGCGGTCGCCTTGTAGTACGTTGTGATGCCGCTGGGGCGGATGAGAAACAAGACGTACTCTTGCCGGGCCGCCTTGTTATCAACGGCTGTCCCGGCGCCCCTCCTGTCGCTCAGCCGGCGTTCAATCTCTTCCTTGAGGCTAATGGGCGCGAAAAGAGGGCCGAGCGCGACCGTTTGCCGGTCGGGATGGAAGATCAGGGAAGTGGAGGTACATTCGACATAGATGGGCTTGCGGCTGTCGCCGCGCTTGCCGCGGTAAGGGATCAGCGAATAGGTTTGCTGTTGCCGTTCACGCAGAGCTTTCAGGTCGGCCAGTGTTTGCTCCATACGCCCCAGTTCAGCGGTAAGCCGCGCCAATTCCGTCTGCGACGCGGCCGAGCCCTTTGCCAGGCGCTCCAACTCGCCGCGACGGGCCGACAAACTTTCTTCCCAGCGCGCGATTTGCTCCTGCTGGGTCCGGAGCTGCTGGCCCAACGCTTGAGTCCCCAGGCCTTCCTTTTGTAATGCGTTTGTCAGGCGCATTTCTTCGGACTGGGCGGACGAGATCTGTGTCATGATGGCCTGATCCTGAGTCGCCAATTCCTCGTGGAGCAGCCGGCGGCGGCGTTCCCATTCCGCACGGCGGGCCTCCTCCGCCTGCGCATCCGCGCGGCTGATCTGCTCCAGGGCATTCCTTGCCTTGACGGCGGCGACTACGCGTGCGCGGCGATCGATGATCAGCAGCAACAGGATCAGCGAGCCCATGGTGCAGAGGAGCACCGCGAGAAAAGGGAAGGTCGAAACCTGCAGGCTGTTGCGCCGCCGTCTCATGCCGCCGCTCCCGGACGCGGAACCACACGCCCGGCAGCGCCCGCAGCCGGCGACGCGTTGCGCGCTGTCAGCAGATGAATGGCTGCCGTCAGGCTATGCAGGGCTTCCTCGAACGTGCCCACTCCGGCCAGGGTGGTCAAGTTCTGATTCAACAGTTCCTGCTGCCGGCGGAGGTGTTTCTCCTCTTCTTGCAACTGCGCGAAAGCCTGCAGCTGGCCGGCAATGCCACGCGCGACCTCTGCCAGCCCGGCCTGCTGTTCCTTGCCCGCGCTGTGCACGGCGGCGGCCAGGGCCGTCAATTTCTCCACCATGAGGCTGCACTCCTGCGCCGCTTGTTTCTCCTGGGCCTGGAGCTGTTGGGAATGGGCCGCCAGGGTCTTTGCCATGGCTTTTTCGAGCGCATCGGTGAGCAGCGCTTGCCGGCGCTCCTCGCCTTCGGCGCGGCGGCGGTCCACTTGCTCAAAGCTCTGGGCCCAGAGCTTCGTCTGCCGTTGCACCAGCCCGTCCATGGCCTGCAGCAGCACTTCCGCGTTCCGCCGCAATGCTTCTACATATCTGCCTTCTTCGCCGCCGGCACGCTCGAAGCGATTGGCCAGTTCGCGCTCGGCAAAGCGGTCCACGGCGTCGTGAATGCCTTGTTCAAAGCGTTCAACGATGAAGCTCAGAAACATCGTGAGCATCGTCAAGGCCAGGGCCAGGGCCGTGGTATCAAACGCCTCGGCGAGGCCGTCGGTGACGGCGTTGATGTCGTGTTCCAGCTTCTCGGGAGAAACGCCGGCAATCGCCGCGGTGATGCCCAGGACCGTGCCGAGGAAGCCGAGGATAGGGACCGCCCAGGTAATGAAGCGAATGAGGCCGTAGCTCCCTTCGAGCGCCATGGCATCAGTATCGGCCTGGGCGCGCAACTGGTCGTCCAGGTCGGCGGCGGAGCGGCGCTGGCAAACGAAATCCAGGGCGCCGGCAGCACGGCGCACGATCAAGGTGTTTTGCAGGCGACGCGGCAGTTGCTGAAGCCCGGCCAGCAGTTTGCCGGCCTCCGAAACCGGCGCGCTCGCCTCGCGCCAGCGAGGCAATATGTCCATGCCGCAAGCGCGGCGCTCGCGGACGCAGGACAGCAGCTTGGCCGTCAACGCGCCCAGCGCCATGCAGAACATCACGACCTCGACCTGCTCGGCCGGATGCTTGACGTAGCGCGCGGCAGTCGATGTGCGGTAGGGTCCGAAATGGATCGAACACAGGATGGCCGTCGCCAAGGGGACGCCGAGGACAAATGCCGCCATTGTCGTGCGCGTGCGCTGTGCCGGGGGAAGGTCTGCCCGGACATGATCCGCTGCCTGTGAGGAAGCCATAATGTGATTCCTTTCTCGAGAAAGGAGAAGCCTTTGAAAATATCGACTTGAGAAGGCGGCGGATTGTAGCGATTTCACAGCCACGGTCGAGTCGAACAGCCTGCCATTTTCACAAGCCCTGGCAAGGCTCGGGGATTAGTCAAGCAGCCGGCGCCGCCATGGCGGATAATCAGCCGGCCCGCCATATTGAGGATTCCCCAGGACGCCAAGGTTGTTTGTACCGTGCCGACCCCGTATCTTGTGTTGGAGGGAGACAGGCACGTCAGACACATCGTCGTTGGTTCGGGGGTGAAGTTCCATGTCGGAGCTATCGCGTTATCGGCTTCTCAACCTCTTCAAAGCTCGGGCCGTATCATTCGGCCGGTTCAAGCTCACGTCGGGCAAGGAAAGCACCTACTACATCAACAGCAAGAAAGTGCTTTTCAACAGCGAAGCCGTGTGGTTGCTTGGCGACGTGCTTTGGGACATGACCATGGACATGGACGTGCAGGCGATCGGCGGCCTGGAGATGGGCGCCATTCCCATGGCGACCGCCGCCGTGCTCCATCATCACATGCACGGTCGCAGCCTGGAGGGCTTTTTCGTTCGCAAACACCCCCGGGAGCACGGCAGCAAGCAGCGCGTCGAGGGGTTGGTCCAGCCCGGCATGCGCGTGGTGATGGTGGATGACGTATTCACGCAGGGCACGTCGGTCCTGCAGGCGATCGCCGAGGTGGAAGCCGTCGGCGCGCAGGTGGTGGCGGCTATTTGCATCGTGGACCGGCTGGAGGGGGCCCGCGCGCGGCTGGCGCCGAAGTACAACTACCTGCCCATTTTCACCATCCGGGACCTCGGCATCCTCGAGCCGGAGGGAGCACAGGCATGAGCCACGCCATAGAATAAGAATGTGCCAGACATGTCTGACTTGAAGCAATCCCTGCCGCGTCGCGAACCCGTCGAATTGCTCCGGCAGAGCGCGCAGTTTTTGAAAGGCGTGGGACCAGCCCGTTTGCAATTGCTGCGCCGGCTGGGCATCGAAACCATCGGCGATGTGCTCTTCCATTTCCCGCGCTCCTACGACGACCTCAGCGATATCCGGCCCATGACAAACCTGAGTGCGGGTACGGTTCAGACCATCCAGGGCGAGGTCGTCGGTATCGAAGGCAAGGATCTGCCGGACGGGCGCTGTCTGGTAAGCGTGGTGCTCAGCGACGGGCGGAACTGCCTGGAAGGGGTCTGGTTTAACCAGCCGTATGCGGCAAAATCGTTTCGCTTTGGCCAACAACTATCTTTCAGCGGCCGGCCGAAATGGCGCCGCGACCACTGGCAGATCATCAATCCACACGTGCAAATTCTCGGCGAGGGAGGCAAGGATTTGGAAACCGGCATCATGCCTGTCTATCCGCTGACGGAAGATTTGCGCGCGGACCAGATGAGAAAGCTGATTCGCCAGGCGCTGGATGAGTACGGCAAACTTATTCCCGATCTGTTGCCGCCGAACTTGCGTGCCAAGCGCAAATTGCACGCTGCGCCGGTGGCGCTCCGCCAGATTCATATGCCGGAATCCTTGCCGGCCGCGGAAGCGGCCCGGCGGCGCTTTGTCTACGAGGAGTTCCTCGTGCTGCAGATTGCCCTGGGCCTGCGCCGCCGGGAGCTGCGTGATCGAAGGCAAGCCCCGCCGCTACCCGTGACACCGGCAATCGACAGCCGTATTCGCCGGCTCTTTCCCTTCAAGCTCACGCCAGACCAGGACACGGCCATTGCCGCCATCTGTCGTGACCTGGCGTCGGACCGTCCCATGCAACGGTTGCTGCAGGCCGACGTGGGCGCCGGCAAGACCGCCGTCGCCGTGTATGCGCTTCTGCTGGCTGTGGCGAACAAACATCAGGCCATTCTCATGGCGCCCACGGAGGTCCTGGCCAGGCAGCATGGCCACGTGGTGGAGCACTACCTGGCCCAGAGCCGCGTGCGACGGCTTCTCCTCACGGGCGCCCTGACGCCACGGAAAAGACAGGCCGCCTTGAGCGCGATCCGGAAAGGCGACGTGGACCTGGTCATCGGCACGCAGGCGCTGGTGCAGGACGACGTTGAATTCGCCAAGCTTGGCCTGGTGGTCGTCGACGAGCAGCACCGGTTCGGGGTCAACCAACGTGCCCGCGTGCGCCGGCTTGGCGTCGATCCGCATTATCTGGTGATGACGGCGACGCCGATCCCGCGCACCCTGGCGCTATCGGTCTTTGGCGATCTGGACGTGTCCACCATCCGGCAAATGCCTCCAGGACGGCAGCCGGTGTCGACGCGCTGGCTGCCTGCAAGCCGGCGCGATTGGGTCTACGAGCAAATCCGCCAGGGACTGGCGCAAGGCCGGCAAGGGTACGTGGTCTGCCCGCTGGTCGAGTCCTCGGAAACTCTAGACCTGAAGGCGGCCGAGCAGACCTACGAGGATTTGCGCGCCGGAGCGTTCCATGATTTTCGTCTGGGCCTGATTCATGGGCGGCTGGTGGAAGAGCAGAAAGACGAGGTTATGGAACGGTTTCGCCGCCGGGAGTTGGACCTCCTGGTTGCCACCACGGTGATCGAAGTGGGCGTGGACGTCCCCAACGCCACGCTGCTCGTCATCGAGCATGCCGAGCGTTTCGGGCTGTCGCAGCTCCATCAACTCCGCGGTCGAATATGCCGCGGCACGTTGCCGGGCCAATGTTACTTGTTCGCCGATCCCGCCAATGACGATGCGAAAGAGCGGCTCCGCCTGTTCACGCGCATCACGGACGGCTTCGCTCTGGCCGAGCAGGACGCGCGACTCAGGGGATTGGGTGAGTTATTCGGCACGCGTCAACACGGACTCGGTGAGTTGCGCACGGGCGACCTTACTGCGGACTTCGATATCTTGCGCATGGCCCGAGAAGACGCTTTCCAGATTGTGGCAGAAGACGCCGGGCTACGGCGGCCGGAACACGCACCCCTGCGCCGGGCGGTTCTTGAGAAGTATGGGAAAACGCTAGACCTGGCGATCGTTGGCTAGCGTTACCAGGATTGCCATTTGGGCTAATTGACGTGCGTCCGATCGAGCAGCCCGTGCAGCTTGTCCACCAGGCGGTTGAGGTCTTCTTGCTCTTCCTCGGGCAAGACCCGCAGAATCTGCACCAGGCGATCGGTCCTGGTCGCTTGATAATCCAGCAGCGCTTTTTCTCCCGCGGACGTGAGACAGACATCGACCTTGCGCTTGTCGCGCGCGTTGATCTGGCAGGCGATGAGCGGCCGCTCGCGATTCTCGAGGGAGCGGATAATCCGTGACATCTGCGCCGGCAGAACACCGAGCAGACGTTGGATATCCCCCACGATCATGGTGCTGTGGGCGTGCAGGATCGCCAGGGTGAGGAATTCGACTTCCTTCAAATCCCCGGCGCGGCGCCGGCCCCGCAATGCCGTTAAACCCAGTTGTGTAACCACTTCAAACAAATCCCGAGCAGTGTCTTCGAGACGGACTCCAGTACCGGAGGCAACCATGTGCTGCACCCTTCCCATCGCGCTCCGCTAACTTTTCCGGGCTCCACTGGCTGAGAAGCGCCCAGAACAAAAAAGGTCAATTTTTCGACTGGGAATGTATCGAATTGAAGATATCGCAGCTGAGTTATGGATGTCAATTGGAAAAGAAGGCTATTTGAGCTGTTTGGCGAATCTGGGTCGAACAATGCGGATTACGCCGTCTATGCCTTCGCGCCGGATGATTGCGCCTGCCGTCGTAGTGGTTTGGCGACAATGGCTTTGCGCCTGTCAATCCCGCGCGGAGCAGCCCCTGGAAGCGGACGAAAAGAATTCCACCACCAAAGGAGCTTGGCCGCGACCACGACCATCACAAAGGCTATCTGCCGCGCCCGCAGGCTACGCAACTCCGGAAAGCTTTCCTGGAACGCCAGATTCACGGCGAGCACGCCCAACACGAACAAAATCAGACCCACATTATCTGAAACGGCAGCGCTAAGAAAATGGACCGCGCGCGCCACGATGCCGCGCGAATGGTGTTCGCGCAGCTCCTGGCGCAGCAGGCGCTTGTTTTCCAGCAAAAACTCATAGCCCGCTTGCCAGTCACGGGCCAGCGACTCGCGCTGCGGCGGCGACAATTTCTTCAAACGCGGAACAATGTCCTCCTGCCGCGCCAGAGTTTGCACATGGTAGCCCGCCTCGCCGGCATTGCCCAGCAGGGAAGGAGGCTGGCGCAGCAACTCGCGGATGGCGTGCATGTGCGCCATGAGATCCATGGCATCCGCCGGCCGATTGACGACGCGTGTGGGTTCTTGCTTGAGAAATTCCCCCGCTTGCTTCCAGGCCCAGAGCAGTTGGCGCAGCCTGGTAATGCGCGCGTAGAGGGCGCGGCGATTACGCAAGCGGCCCGATGGCACCGCTACGGCGGGCAGCCCGGTTTGGAGATCGGCTGATTGCTGCGCCGGAGGAGAAATCGCTGCTTGCAAATTTGTTGCGGCGCCTGGGCCAGCGGTCGACGGCAGCGCATCCGCCGGGGATGGCGCTGCCTCAGAACCTTCCGCCGGACCTCCTTCTGCGGGTTCCGGAAGTCGCACTGGCGGCGCAGAGGTTTCCCAGCTCGGGTACGCCGCGGGTGGGGCGGTCTGCCAATTCTGGTATGCCGTGGGAGGCGCCGTTCGCCAATCCTTCTCGGTTTGACTTTCCTGTCCTGGTTGACCCGAAGGTGCGCCATTGACACCGCTCCGGCCAAGGAGTTGCCCCAGGGGGTCTTCTGTCTTCGTTCTTCCGGCAGCGCCGCCAGACCCTGCCTCGTTTCCGCGCCTGTCGGCAGGAAAAAGCGCGGCGTCATAGGCTTGCTTCGCGGCCGCGTCGGTAAGGCATACCAGCGCCTGCGCCAGGCGATTCATCACCTCGGTGGCAAGCTCGGGATGGGTTAACTGGTAGCGACGGACCTTTTCCATCCGCTCGTAGACCTGCTGTTCAATGCGGGCAATATCCGCGTCGCCCTGCTTGAGGCCGAGCAAGCTATAGTGATCAGGCGGCCAGTCTACGTGTGGAAGCTGCAACCAGGCAGAAACAAGCTGCTGATCCATCGAGAGGTCCATCGTAACGATCAAAATCAAGCTCTTCGCTTAACATGCCAAATTTTTGGCGGAATTGCAAACCCCTATCTTAACAAATCTTAAGCCGCGTTGTTCAAAAAGAGCCGATCTGGTACAACCGCCGCGCCTCCGGTTCGACGTCCGTGCCATTCCGGAACGAGCCACAAAAGAGCTTATGAAGAATTTCCTGCGAGCCCTACGCTACGCCTGGCCCTACCGAATACGGCTCGGGCTCTCCATCGTCTGTGCTGTCATTGCGGCCGTGTTATGGGGACTGACGTTCACGGCCATCTCGCCCGTCCTGGGAGTTCTGCTCAAGAAGCAGAATCTGGAAGATTGGACCCGCGCGCAAATCGAGCGCTGTAACAAGGAAATCAAGGATCTGGATGTCGAGCATGAGCGGCTCAAGAGGGAAATACAGAAAGTCGGAGATCCGCCCCTCGGTGCATTTCAGGAGAAACAGCTCCGGGACAAAACCTCGGAAATAAGCCGGACCGAAAGCAAACTGCTGTCCCGAAACCGGGCGCTGCATTTCTACCAAATTGGGGAGCTGTTCTGTTCAAAATACTTGCCGCCAAGTCCTTTTCTAACCCTCGTCTGGCTCATTGGTCTTGTCGTCGCCGGCGTGCTGCTCCGCGGCTTCTTTGAGTTCTGGCAGGATTCGCTGGTCGGCAGCATCGTCAATCTCTCGCTCTACGACCTCCGCAACCGTCTCTATCGCAACGTCGTTCATCTCGACGTCAACCACTTCAGCGAGGAGGGCACGCATGAGCTCATGGCCCGCTTCACCAACGACATGGAGATGCTCGGTGCCGGCACGAAGACCCTATTTGGCAAGGTCGTGGCCGAGCCGCTCAAGGCGCTGGTCTGCGTGGTCATCGCCTGCTGGGTCTGCTGGCAGCTCACGCTCATGTTCCTCGTGCTGGTGCCTCTGGCGGTCTTTACGTTAACCAAGGTGGGCAGATTGATGAAGCGCGCGACGCGCCGTCTGCTGGAGCGCATGGCCAACCTGTACAAGATTTTGCAGGAGACGTTTCAGGGCATTCGCGTCGTGAAAGGTTTCACGATGGAGCCGTTCGAGCGGCGGCGCTTTCGCACGGCCGCTCGTGATTATTATCAGCGCGCCATCTGGGTGGTGAACCTGGAAGCGCTGGCAAGCCCGATCATCGAATTCCTGGGCGTCGCGGCCGTCGGCGCCGCCTTCCTCGCGGGCGCGTACCTGGTGCTGGAAGGAAAAAAAGACCTGTTTGGCATGCGCATGAGTGACCAGCAGCTCGACCAGGAGTCGCTGCTGTTGCTTTACGGTTTGCTGGCCTCCATTGCCGACCCGGTACGCAAGCTCTCCAGCGTCTACACGCGCATCCAGTCGGGCGCCGCCGCGGCCGACCGGATTTTCGCTTTTGTGGACAGGCAGCCGCGCGTGCTGCCCAACACCAGCGCGCCGCGGCTGCCCAAGCACGTGAACGGCATCGAGTTTCGCGACGTGTGCTTTTCCTACGAACCCGGCCGACCGATCTTGACCAACGTCCATCTCAAGGTCCAGTTCGGCGAGACCATTGCCCTGGTCGGCAAGAACGGTTGCGGCAAAACGACCTTGCTCGGACTGCTGCCGCGCTTTTACGACCCGGACCATGGTTTTGTCTTCGTCGACGGCCACGATATTCGCACCGTTAATCTGCGCAGCCTGCGGCAGCAGATCGGCATCGTCACCCAGGACACCACCCTGTTTGACGACACGATTCAGCACAATATTGCCTACGGCAGCCATCGCGTCCGGCCGGAGGATGTCGAGGACGCCGCCAAGCGCGCCTATGCCCACGACTTCATCAGCAAGATGCCGCACGGCTACCAGACGCGCATCGGCGAGGCCGGGGGCAAGCTCTCCGGAGGCCAGAAGCAGCGCCTGGCGCTGGCGCGGGCGATCCTGCGCAACCCGAGCATCTTGATCCTCGACGAATTCACCAGTCAATCGGACGTCGAAAGCGAAGCGTTGATCCACAAGGCTCTGCGCGATTTCATGCACAGCCGCACGACGTTCATGATCACGCACCGCCTCAACACGCTGGAAATCGCCGACCGCATTGTCATGGTAGACAACGGCCGCATCCTCGCCGTGGGCACGCACCAGGAGCTTCTGCGAACCTGCCCGGAGTACCAACGCCTGCATGAGGTGCAGTTGCAACGGCTCTGTGCCTGAG
>DASZFN010000684.1:0-6064 GCA_035939715.1 Gemmataceae bacterium
CAGCGCCGCCATTACGGTTGCGCCGGCAACAGCTGGATATCAGCCGCCGCTGGTCGATCACGGACCTGGGACTGAAGGAAGGCGACCTGCTGATCCTGCAGGCCTGCGCCGATGACTTTGACGATGTGACCGTGCACAAGCAGCCCGGCCGCAGCCAGGAAGTGGAGCTGCGCATCGTCGGCAAGAACGCCCTAGAGATCGCACTCAACGAGGCGCAGGCCCAGATCCATCAAGAATTGCTGCGCCTGCAAAAGCAGCAGCAGGAAGCCCTGGAGAAGGTAATCCCCGCAGAAACATTCTGGCGCAATAACAAAGGCCCGCTGCAGCCGAAGCATCTGGACGACCTGCTCCAGGCCGAACAGCTCCAGCAGCAAATCCGCGCCCGCGTCGGCACCCGGCAAGAAGGACTCCGTGCCGAGGTCGCCCGCGTCCAGCAAGCGCTCAAGGACAATCACCTGCCCCGCTCCGCCACCCAGGATCGCATGCAGGCCATCGCCAATGAGCTAGACCGGCTGGCGCGCGAAGAGCTGGAGCAAATTGAGCCCCGGCTCACCGAAGCGCGCAAGGAGACCGAGATGGGCCGGACGCCGCCTCGCGGCGAAGACAAATCGAGCCAAGCAGTCGAGGAAAACAGGACGACGGATAACAAAGAGAAAGCGCCTCTCCCCGAGGCACGCCGCCATCAAGAAGAAGTCAAGAAGACTCTCGATGAATTGCTCAAGCTACTCGAACCCTGGAGCAGCACGCGCGAGGTAAAAGGGGAGGCGAAGTCGATCCTCCAGGATCAACACGATCTCCACAAGCAAACGGAAGAGCTGGCCAACGATACGCGCGGTAAAAAACTGGCGGAGCTGGACTCCGCCCAGAAGGCGGAACTGGAAAAAACTGCGGAACTTCAGAATAAGCTGGCGGAGCGCACCAGCCAATTGCTGGACAAGCTCGACCGCCTCGCCAAGGCCAGGCCTGCAGACGACCCGGAAGCCCAGGCCATGAAACAAGCGGCCGAGAAAGGGCAGCGCGGCAACGTAGCCGGCGCCATGAAAGCTGCGGAGGAGAATCTCCGCAACAACAACGTCAATGAGGCCAGCGCTGGGCAACAACAGAGCAAGAAGGCGATGGAAGAGGTTGTCAAGGCGCTGGATGACCGCCGCGAGGAGGATCTCGATCGCCTGATCAAGAAAATGAAGCAGGTCGAGGACAAGCTCGCCGACCTGGCCGACAAGCAGGATCTGCTGCAAAAGAAGATGAAGAAAGCCGCGGAAAGCGCTGACCCGGCGGAGCGCGCCAGGGAGCTTAAACGCCTGGCCCGCGACCAGGAACAGCTCCGCCAGGAAGCGCAGGAGATGGTGCGTGAGCTGTCGCGGCTGCGCGCGGATCGCGCCAGCCAGGCCCTGAGCCAGGCCGGCAGCCAGATGCAGCGCGCCGCCCGGCAAATGGAGCGCGGCCAGGATGCCGACGAGCAGCAGCAGGAAGCCCTCGATCGTCTCAATGATGCGCAGCAGCAATTGCAGGACAACCGCGAAAAGGCCGAGGAGGAGCTGGCGCGCGAGAAGATGGCCAAGATCGCCGAAGTCATCAAGGGTATACGCGCCCGCCAAGAAGCCCTGAGTGCCGAGACCGCGCGCATCCAGCGCGCCGTACTCGAGGCGAAACACTGGTCGCGGCCGCTGCTTGGCAGCCAGATATCGCTGAGTGACGCCCAAAAGGACTTGAGCAAAGAGACAACGGACATCGCCAAGGATAAGCTGGAAGGGGCCAAGGTGTTTGCCCATTTGCTGAACAAGTCTGCGGAGGCCATGGGCAAGGCCGCCGAGCAGATGCTGGCGTCCAGCAAAGAGAACAACGCCGTGCAGGCTGGCCAGGATGGTCGCAATCTGGCGGCGCAAGCGAGCGCGGCTGCCGACACGGCGGGCTGGCAGCGCACCGCCTTGCGTCGACTCGACCAACTGCTGGATGCGCTGAAGGAAGAGAACGGCAAAATGATGCGTGCCAATAATCAGGGACAGGGCGGCAGTGGCGGAGGGGGTGAAGGTGGCGGCGGCCAGAAAGGCGGTGACGGCGACAACATTCCGCCGCTGGCTCAGCTCAAGGCGCTCAAGGCACTCGAACAGGAGGTCTACGAGCGCACCCGAGACTTCAACAAAAGGCACCCGGACGCCAAGAAGCTCGACGGCAAGGTGCAAGACCAACTGAAATCGCTGCGGCGTGAACAACAAGAGATCATGGATCTGTACCAGGAAATAACGGCGCCGCGCGAGCCGGAAGGAGGCAAGAAGTGAGGAAGCGGTTTCTGCTTGTCTGCGTTTTCGCTCTGACCCTGTCTCTATGCGGCGCTCTTGCTGCCGCCGACGACGCGGCCAAAAACCAGGACGAGCCTCCGGTGCGCCTGAAGAAGAAAATCAAGCCGGAACAGTCCGCCCAACCTCCCGAGAAAAAACAGCAACCGCCCACGGACAAAAAAACCGAGCCGGCCAAGAAGACCACCAAGGAAGAGGAAGAACCCGAGGTCGATCCCAAGGAACTGGAAGAGAAAATCAAGGAACTCATGACGCGCGTCGGCAAAAACATGCGCGAGGCCGAGACGCGACTCGGCAGCAAGGACGCCGGCACTGCCACCCAGGAACTGGAGCGCGACATTGTCAAGGACCTGGAAGAGTTGATTCAGCAAACGCAACGCCAGCAACAGCAGCAACAATCGCAACAACAACAGCAGCAGCAACAACAACAATCGGAGCAAAACGGCTCCATGACGCCACAGCAGCGTCTGCAGCAACGGCTTCGCCAGGCGCGTGCCAATCGGGAACGCCGTCGCAAGATGGCCCGGCGACAAAACAACGGCGAACCCCAGCAGCCCGAACAGCAGGCGGGCGCCAATCCGCAAGGCGGGAACGCGCCGGCCGGCGAGATGAGCAAGATCGCCGATCTCTACAAAGACATCTGGGGGCATCTCCCCGAAATGCTGCGCCAGGAAATGAATCAGTACGCCCGCGAGCAGTTCATGCCCAAATACAACGAATTGCTCAAGCAGTATTATGCGACCATCGCGGAGAAAGGACGCTCGAAACGAGACGGGAATTAGCCTGTTGAAAAAGGGGACAGGACTCTTCTTCAGGCTGGTAGTCCCCTTTTTCAACAGGCTAGAGGAGCCTAAGCATGCCTAGCCGCCGACAGTTTCTCGCGCAAGGCTGTGCCGCCGCCCTGAGTCTGGCTTTTGTGCCGCGTGCTGGATCCCAGCAGGATGGCGCGAAAGTCCCGGACGGCAGCGCTGCCAAGGACATGATCACTCCCGAAGCCCAAAAGGCCATCGACAAGGGATTGGCTTACCTTGCCGGCCGGCAGCAGGGCAGCGGCGCTTTCGGACATCATCAATATAACGGCAACGTGGCCATCACCAGCCTGGCCGCTCTGGCCATGATGTCGGGCGGACATCAGCCCGGGCGCGGTCCTTACGGCGGCGTGGTCGAGAAAGCGCTTCAGTACGTTCTCAACGCCGATGACGGCCGCGGCTACCTGCTTGGCCGCACCGGCATGTCGCACGGACCCATGTACGGGCACGGCTTCGGTACGCTCTTTCTCGCGGAAGTGCACGGCATGGTCCACCAGCGCGAGCAGCGCGAACAACTGCGCTCCACGCTCAAACAGGCTGTCAATCTCATCATCACTAGCCAGAATAAGAGCGGCGCCCACGAAGGCGGCTGGCGTTATCAACCGGGCAGCCCGGACGCCGACCTTTCCGTGACGGTTTGCCAGATCATGGCCCTGCGCGCCGCCCGCAATGCCGGCTTCAGTGTGCCGAAATCGACCGTGGACAAATGCACGCAGTACGTCAAGCGCTGTCAGAACCTGCGTGAAGGAGGCTTCCGCTACCAGACCACCCTGGGTCCGGCCCAGTTTGCCCGCAGCGCCGCCGGCCTGGTGGCCCTCAACTGCGCCGGCATCTACAAGGGCGAGGAAGTAGACAGCGCCCTCAAGTACCTCATGCACTTCAAACCCAAGGACAGGCAGCCGCCCCCGCCCGACGTTCATCTCCATTATTACTACGGCCATTACTACGCCGCCCAGGCCATGTGGACGGCGGGCGGCAAGTACTGGGCCGAGTGGTATCCGGCCATCCGCGATGAATTGCTCGGCAGCCCCGATCATGAGCGCGAGCTCGGCGCCTGGCGCGATCATCGTTTCGGCGACGACTACGGCACGGCGATGGCCTGCATCATCTTGCAGATCCCCAACAATTACCTGCCCATCCTGCAGAAATGAGATTGCAGATGGGATTGCAGATTTGAGATTGTAGATTGTGGATTGAAAGACAGATGAGTATCTTCGCGCCACGGCTGTACTACAAGTTACCACCTGCAATGCTCCTGTTTCTCTTTCAATCTACAATCTACATTCTGCAATCTGCAATCCTCCCCAGCTACGCTCACGCTCAGGAATCGAAGGCGCCTCTCTTCACCACCCACGCCGCTGACGGCTCGAATGTGGAGGGCACGCTCCTGCGCTTGGGCGAAGATTGGTCCGTCACGCTGGGTGGCGACAAATCGGTCACGGTGCCGGGCGCGGATTTGATCGGTCTGCAAAGAAAGGCAAGGCCTTTGCCGCCCACTCCGGAGCAAGAGCATGTGCTCTTCGTGAACGGCGACCGCGTTCCAGGTCAGCTGCTTCAGCTGACTGAGGAGGCGCTCACGTTTCAGCCGGCGTTTGGCGACAAGAAAGCCGAGCTCAAGGCGCCGCTCACCGCCGTGCTGCTTTGCTGGTTCGCTACCCCGGACGGAGTGGAAGATGTCCATCTCTTGCGCCGCCGCCTGGCGACCGACCAGCGCCGCCGCGATTTGGTCCTACTGCGTAACGGCGACCGTTTGGAAGGAACCCTGCTCGGCGTCAATGCCAGGGAAGCACGCCTCACCGTTGTCTCGGGCAAGGAAGTCCGTATCGAGCGCGACCGCGTCGCCGCTCTGGCACTGAATACCGAGCTGGCGCGCCTGCCGCGGCCGCGCGGGCCCTACGGCCGGGTGGTTCTCGCGAACGGCTGCCGCCTGGCGCTGGCCTCGCTCCAGATCCGGGAGGACGAATTGGCCGGAACGACGCTGTTCGGAGCAACCGTGCAAGTGCCGTTGTCCCAACTGGTGGGTCTATCGATCTACCAGGGTCGTGCCGTTTACCTGTCTGATCTCCAACCCCGCCACTACGAGCACACGCCCTATCTCGACGTCCGTTGGCCGTTTGTACGCGATGCCAGCGTGGCCGGCCACGATATGCGCCTGGCCGGAAGCACCTACGACAAGGGCATCGGCCTGCACAGTGAAAGCCGCCTGACGTACGATCTGAACGGCCGCTATCAGTGGTTTGAAAGCCTGGTTGGCCTGGACGAGCAAACCGGCCGGCAAGGCAGCGTGCTCATTGAAGTGCTCGTCGATGGTAAACGGCAGGAACTGGGGAATGTTAAAGAGTTAACCGGCCAGGCCCCGACCCGTGCGGTTCGAGTCAATGTCGCCGGCGCCAAGGAACTAACTTTGGTGGTGAAGTTCGGCCGGTTTGCGGACGTGGAAGATCACGTGGATTGGGCGGACGCAAGACTCATTAAGTAGGCAGCGACCAAGTGGCGGAGCACTGAGTACTGGGTACCGAGTACTGAGTACGGTACTTCCTTTCACCGCACTTCGATCTCATTGGCCACAATTCGCATGTCCGCCAGGTCCATGGCCGCATGCTGGGCCAATTGCTTGGCGTGATAGGTGCAGGTCCAGCCCTTGAGGATCATGCCATCGTGCCGGACGAGGACGCGCAGGTCGCGGACGCGGCTGCCGAGCCGTCTTTGCAGTTGAAATGCCAGAAGCTCAGAAGGGACCGCTTCGGGCTCGGCGCTGACAGGAGTGGGAAGCCGCTCTTCAATGATTTGCATGTTCATGTGCATTCTCTGCCGGGTACGCTACCAGCGCCCTGAGTTGGGGTCAACCGACTTTCGCCGAACTGCTCAATCGGGTTTAGCAAAGATTACCCGTTCCTTGAGAAATTCTCGACCCATTATGGCGATTTATTTTACCTATCTTGCCGCATCGGTTGGGGA
>DASZFN010000685.1:0-4150 GCA_035939715.1 Gemmataceae bacterium
TTTGGGAGCCCATATGGTGGGAGCAACGTCGCGCGGCCATTCCACGGCTGTTCCCTCTTGTGGCTCGGCGGGCGGCGGCGGCTCAGCACCCAGTTGTAGTCCCCGCCGTAGAGTGTCGGCCAGCCACTCCAGTTCCAGGCCCGGACCGGTGTAGCCGAGACTAAAAGGCGCTCTCCCTCGAGGAAAGATCAGCAGCTTGCTATCCGGCCCTGGACAGATTGCGAAGAGCTGTTCGCGTTGCCATTCGCACTGCCGGATCTGCAGGAAGGGGCGGTATTCCTCGATGCGCAGCCGGCTTCCAGAGACAGTGAGAACAACCCGCCGCCTGCGCGCGTGAATCAAGGTTAGCAATCCAAGGATGATAACCGGGAGCCACAACATGATAATAAAGCGAACCCACGTTGAGGGCCCTCCCCACAGATTACGATCGTAGCAGCTCAAGGTGACGAAGATTGCGGCCGCAATCGAGAAAAGCGTGAACAAGAGGAGACATCCAAAGCCCCGAGGGGGAATGGTGACCGTAAAGCCTTGGGTGTGTGGTTCGACGATCACTCTGCAACGTCGCGGCGGCGGCCGTATCGCATTGGGAAAGGTCCCGGCCATACTGTGCCACCTCGTTCCCTTTTCTTTCCCCACTTTATCCCTTCGTCATCTTATCACTTGCGGACCGCTTGCGCGTCTGCTGTGACATCGTCAGCGCCTGCAAGCTCAAGCCGGCCTGATCGTGGCGGACATCGGCGCGGGAACCGACCTCTTTACCCGGTTGTTCGCCAGGGAAGTGAGCCCCGGCGGCAAGGTCTTTGCCGTGGACATCGCTCCCAGGTTCATCGAGCACATCGACAAGACTTGCAAGCAGCAGGGCTTGAAGAAGCGTGGTCGGCATCGTTTGCCGGCAGGATTCCGCAGCCACTGCCGGCGAACTCCATCGATCTCACGTTCATCTGCGATACCTATCATCACTTCGAGTTCCCCGCGAAGACGATGGCCTCGGTCCACCGGCGTTGCGACCGGGCGGGCAAGTAATCCTGGTCGATTTTCGCCGCATCCAGGGGCAAAGCTCGGCCTGGGTGCTCAACCACGTCCGCGCCGGGCAGGAAGTTTTCACCCGGGAGATTCTGGCGGCAGGGTTCAAGCAAATCGAGGAAGTGAAGTTCCTCAGCGATCAAACAATGGATGCCGCAATAGCGAGCCTGAATGATCTGGTCGAGCGGAACCGCCCGACCAAAAAGAAACCGTGGTGGAAGCTGTGGTAGTTAAGTAAGGGCGAGTATTGTCTTTGCTTTGTTGTCTTCGGCGCGAACGGCGGCCAGCAACGAGCAGCTGGCCTTACACCGTGCCAGATGTTTCGGAAGTCTTCATGGCGCTATCCCTAAGGGCTGATGAACAGCGCCTCTATTGTGTCATCGAGGCGGTTGCGAACAATCGCGACCTGCCCTGTCTCGCCCCGCGGCGTGTTCGGGTGAACCGAACCGCTGGCGACGGTGTCACTCCTAGAATATGCCGTGTGCGCGGCATCCGGTTCCCAGGAGTCGCCTATGGTCCTTGACGAGTTCGACCTGTTCGGCGGATTATCCGGCCCTCCACTTCCTGTTGACACCTACGACCTCGGCCGCGGCATCACCATTTCCCGCACGTACGCGCACCTGATGGCCCCGTTCGTGATGGCGTTCGCGCCCGCTGAGCCTGGCCAGCCGCACCCGGCGCCTTGGAAGCCAGCCAAAGGCGGCTTCGGTTTCGACATCACCAGCCAGATCCACGTGCCGAAGGAGTTCTCCGCCCAGCAGTGGTTCGACCGGCTGAATACCGTCTGGTGGTTCGTGGCGCTGCTGCGGTTCCGCGCGACCCCTTACATCACCGTGCCGGTCGTCGCTAGCATGTCCTTCTCCGAAGCGGCCAAGGCCAAGGAAGAGATCCACTTCTGGCCGGTGGAGGTAGAGCCCCGGCGCCTCCGCGTCGAGAAGAACGCCTCGCACGACATCCGGGAAGACGACCTCGCCTGGATCAAGGCTAACTGGTGGAACGCCGGCAAACTGATGCGGGTGGGCACGGAGTTCAACTTGCTCTTCCAGGCCTGCGACCAGTGCATCTTCACCACGAACCCCTCCCTCGCCCTGCTATCGCTCTGGGGAGCCCTCGAAGGCCTGTTCTCCCCGGCGAAGGCAGAACTGCGGTTCCGCGTATCCGCTAACATCGCCGCTTTCCTTGAGCCGCCCGGCCGCGGCCGGCTGGAATTGCAGAAGAAGGTCGCCAAGCTATACGACGCCCGCTCCCAGGCGGCCCACGGCGGGTCGGACCTGCCCGCGGACGCCCTGGCGGATTCCTACGCGCTGACGAAGCACGTCATCACCAAGGTGATCGAGGCCAACCATGTGCCGAACCGGGAGGACCTCGAAGAGGCGCTCTTTAGCGCCAGGACACCAGATGCGTACGATACCCGATAAGGCAACGACAACATGATCTGTAGATGAGAGGAATCTCCCCATGTCGGCTTCACCCTGGGCTTCCGGTCCCGGAGAAATCCTCCAGCACGGACTGTCGCTGCTCCAGAAGGACAGCGACGTCAACCGCCGGCTCGCGATGATCAGCATCGACAACGCCGTCGAACTGATGGTCAAGACGTACCTCGGCCTGCCGAAGAGAGTAACGGGCCTTCAGATCGGACGCGACAAGTTCCGCGAGATCAGCGAGAGCTTTCCCAAGCTGTTGGACGCACTGGAGACGAACGCCTCCGACAAGCTGGACGGCGTCGATCTCGGCATCATCGAGTGGTACCACCGGCTCCGGAACGAGCTGTATCATCAGGGCAACGGCCTCACCGTCGAGCGCGACAAGGTCGAGGTCTACGCCGAACTGGCGAAGCTCCTGTTCAAGAACCTGTTCGGGTTCCCTCTGCCGGTCAAGGAGAACCATGCAATGGAGGTGCTGGGCGCCTTCATGCTGGCCTGGGGCCGGATCGAGAAGGCGGCCCTCGAAATCATGACGCGGCGGGGCCTGACCAGCGGCTCGGCCCGGCCCATGGTCCCGATTAACATGCTGCGGTCATTCCAGCAGCACGGGATCGTCAACGAGCGCTTCGCGAAGGAGCTGGACGAGATCCGGCACATCCGAAACATGGTTACCCACGGCCAGGCCGACCACAAGGCGGTTCTGACGGAAGAGGTGATGGACAGGGTGACCGGCATAGCCACCGAGTTGGAGCGGCTCGCGAAGGAGACGCCGCCTGCGCCTGAGAGCCAGACCTGAAAGGGAACTGGCCGACAGGTGGAGTGCAACACGACATGAACGCGCCGGCTATTGTGCTTGGTGACCCAAGAGGAATCCTCGCGCTCCCGCCGGCCGGCATGAAGAATCGTGCCGAGTGGACACAGGCGGATTCCGATGCGCTGGCCCATTTCATCCAGGTGAACCAGCAGATCCGCGGCTCGCGCTGGCACGCGGCGAAGAACACCTTCAAGATCCAGGGCGACCAGCTTCTGGAGGCCGAGTGCCCGGACCTTGAGTAGTTCGTTTTCGCGGCCGTCTATTTCCGCCAGCTCTTCGCGAAGCGCGACCAGCTGCTCAAAGCGGCGGTTGACTGTTACTGCAAGTTCGTGGACTGCCCCATCCGCCCCTCGTGGGTGCGCCACGAGGAGCAGCGTTTCTACGGCGCCCTCGACGGCAGCGCCTGGCCGCTCACCGGCTACACCGTTCGGGAAGTGTTCGAGGCGTTCCTCTACGGGGCCGGGCTGCTGCACCGCCTCCCCGGCGAGAACGACGACAAGCGGAAACGGTTCCTGCAGTTGCATGACACTGAAAAGCCTCACCGGGTGCTTTTCGCGCTGAACGGCTCGCTGAGCACGCTTGGCAACTCCGTCAGCAAGCTCGCCGTAGTCATCTACCGCGACTACGCCCACTGGCAGCACACCTACGGCCTGCCGCTGCCGGACGTGCGCTGGCACGACCGCCTTTTCAACCCGTTCCGCGTGCCGCCGGCGCCAGCTGCGTCCCCGCCCTGATCAGGCCGCAAATGCCGTCTGGCGGCCGGCGAACAGAATAGCGGTGGCGTCGGTCCTTCCCCGAGTCCCCAAGACGAAAGGAGGTGCCGTTTGAAGCTGATTCATTGGCTTCTTACGCCCAGCCAAACCCCGGCGGTTGACCCTCTCGCTCAGAG
>DASZFN010000686.1:0-11325 GCA_035939715.1 Gemmataceae bacterium
CTCGAAGACCACCACGGCGGACGAGACCAGCGCATCCGAAAACTGCACGTCGGCCGGGCAGAAGCGATGAATGTGCAGCAGCTTCACGTGCTCGGCGAGGTAGCGCTTGACCGCCTGGCCGTAATTGACATCCATGAATTCGGACGGGATGAGCCAGACGCCCAGGCCGCCGTCGGCCAACCAGGCGTCAGCCAGCAACAAAAAGTAACAGTAGAGGCCGGCCAGGCCGCTGAGCTTGATTCCTAGTTTGCGAGCCACGATCCGCTGAAGCCGGAGCTTTTCCTCGCGGCCGATATGGTGATGGCGCACGTAAGGCGGATTGGTCAGGATGAGATTGTAATTCTGTTTGCGCGCGGGCGCTTCTTGCGTCGTGAAATCCGCCTGAACGACATCCAGGCCCTGCTTGCTCCACAAGGTTTGCGCTGACTCCGCGAACCGGCAATCGAGTTCTACGCCGCCGGCGCTCCCGATCCTGTCCGCGGGGAATGCCTGGCGAAGCGCCGAATAAAACGAACCGGTGCCGAGCGCGGGGTCCAGGAAACGGACGCGCTCGGTTCGCTCCTTCCACAACTCGCGAACATAAATAGCGATCTCTACTGCCAGGGCGGGCGGCGTCGCGAATTGCCCCGCGCGATTTCGCTCGGCGGCATTCTTCTCAGCGTCCAGGCGCTCCTGCGCCTGCAGCCGCTCTTGTTCGACTTCGGCAAGGGTTGGCACGTTCAAATTCCCAGCAGGTCCAGGTCGCTCAGACGATGCTCCCAGATCCAATCTATGCCTTCGGCGGCCTCGTAGCCAAGGTAGCCGCTGTCAAAATAGCCGCACAGGAGGAGAATGAACTCCACGCCGTCGCCGTAGGTGGCCCTCAACTGGTGCATCTTGGTGGCTTCTTCCTTGCGCCGCTTGTTCACGTTGGTGAAGTCGCCCGCGGATTTCGCCTCCACCAGGATCGGCAGCCGGCTTTTGCGTGGGACCTTGAGCTGAATGACGACGTCAATCGGCAGCTTCACCTTGCGCGTGTCGCCCACGACCACGTTCAGCCGAAAGGCAAATGTCCCCGGCTGCATGGCCACCAGCGGCTGCCCGGCCGGGGGGGCCTGTTGCTGGTAGCCTTTCCGCTTGAGGTAAACCGCCATGATTGCCAGCTGCCGTTTCTCCTGCGCGTTGCGGATGATCGGATCGGAAATCGAACCGCAGAGCCTGTCGGCGACGATGGTGGACGCACGATGGCGCTCCACATCGGTGGCCGGCCTGCGGCCGCCGATCCACGGAAGAATATCCTTGTCGAGCATTCTGCTGATGATGCGCACGATGCGGGCAAGATTTTCGGCGAGGAGGCTAGACGGCATGCGCGGTGGAATAGAACCGGCCTCCATGGTGCCAACGAGGGATTTGCCGGCGCCGGATAAACCGATGAGCCGATCGCGGGCCAGCGGTGGGCAGGTACACATGCGCAGGGTCGGGAGAATGCGCGGATGGCTTTGGAGCAATGCCGGGCTTAGGCCGCGAAGATCGTCAGTCAAAAGCAACGCTTCTTCGACCTGCTTGGTGACCCGAATGCGGGTGTCCCGAAAGGCCTTGGGCGCGAACTTCATGAACCATCTGTTGAAGAGATCGACCGACTGAAGAATGTCTTGCTTCCAGAGGTGCGGCTTATCGGCATTGATCGGCATTTCTGCGCAAGGCCTGCGAGAAGCGTATTGGGGCTTGGATCATTCCGCTACGGAGCGGACGCAGGGCAATGATTTCGCAACGAAGGCTGGATGTCAAGCGAAAGGGCGCTAGACGTGGCCGCGACTGGTTTTCGAGAGGCGGTAAGCAACGCGCTTATCTTTGCGCTCAAGGACACTTTACGAAGGTCATTGCACGACCGACGCTTACAGATAAAATCAGGCGCGGCGCCTCGCGAGCGATGTCAGGACCGTGTTATGATGACCGCCGGTCAGCTCAATAATAATGTTCGGCTCCGGAGGGCGTGCGAGGGGGGGCGGATGCCGATCTACTTCTACACCTCGACCGACGCCTACGGGTGCTTCTCGAACTTCTCCCGCCACGGGTTCGAGCTGGGCGGGCGCTACTGGCCGACGGCCGAGCACTACTTCCAGGCCCAGAAGTTCGCCGGCACCGAGTACGCGGAGCACGTCGCCCGCGCCCGCACACCCAAGGAGGCCGCCGAGCGGGGGCGGACCCGAGCGGTCCCGCTCCGGCCGGACTGGGAGGCGGTCAAGGACGGCGTGATGCGCGCGGCGGTCCGGCGGAAGTTCGAGGCACACGCGGACATCCGGGCGCTGCTGCTGGGCACCGGCGACGAAGATCTGGTGGAGAACGCCCCCGGCGACTACTACTGGGGTTGCGGGGCGGACGGCAGCGGGCGGAACATGCTCGGCCTCATCCTCATGGAGGTTCGGGCCGCGCTGCGCGGCCCAGACGTCATCTAATCACAAGTTATGCAACCCGAAGCGAGCCAACCCGCAATTGCCGCTGACGACGTTGGCATCCACTTCCTGCGAAGTGGGCGCGACGACATCGTCGTGGATTGGGGCGAGATCGAGAGTGTCGATGCGGCTCGTTGCGAATCGGCAGACGGATCGTCCTTTATCGAGGTCTACATCGACCACTTCTCCGGAGTCGACTTTCGGTTCGGTAGCGATGAAGCGGGCTACGAGCAGGTGATGGCGTCGATGGAGCGACACCTCATTGGCTTCTCGCGCGCCCAGGCTGAGGCCGCAGGCACGTGGGAACAGAAGCTCAAAATGCCGGTGATTTGGCGGCGCGACGAAGCGGTTCAGCCTTTGCAGTTACGGCCGCCGCTGATCGACCCGCGCGAGCCAACCGCAGAGGAGAGCGTGTAGATGGAAGCGGCTCATCGTGCTGCAATCGCCACGTGTGAGAGAATTCTGGGCCGTCCGCTAAGTGCCGACGAGTTGGCATGCGTGCATACCGGATTCGAGAACGGCAGAATTGTCGGGGATATCGCTCGTCCGCTCTGTGACCTGCTTGCCAAACAGCAAGGCGATTGAGCACGGTCGTGCGACGGCCCGTGTGACCCACGGCCACCCGGAGGGCATCCGCGGCGTCCGTGACCTCGCCGGTCATGTGCGCTGACGCGACCGGCGGCACCGAATCGCCACAGCTATGTACCCGAAGCTCCCGGCGCCATGGACCGCCCCTACAGGGCTGACCGCTGTTTTCCCTGCCAGTCCTCACCGAAACACAGCACGTAACCGTTGCAATCCTCGATGTCGAAATCCTTGTTGCCGTAGGGCATGATTTCAGGTTCACGCTTGATCGTGACGTCCTTGGCTTTGTATTCCTCATACAAAGCGTCAACGCCGGTGACCCAGAGATAGGCGTCCCAGCAGGCATCTGCATCGATCTGATGATTGGGCCGGACAAAGCCCTTTTTGCCCGGCACGCTCTTGAGCATGATGACGATGCCGTCACGCTTGACCATCGCGAAGCAGGGCGGCTCGCCCCAAAGCTGCGCAAAACCAAAGCCCACTTTATCTCGATACCACTCGGCGGACTTTTTCACGTCCTCCACCAGGAGATACGGAGCGACTCCCAGGATTTTGCGATTCATGGTGGGGTTCCACTTCTTTGTCCTTCGCCGAGTAATCTGCTCAATGTCGCGGTCCGCTTGCCGAGAGATGCGATAGTCCATCGGGCCTAGCCCCGGGCACGTGTCCGTCGTTCGCGTCTCTTTCGAAAAGCTTCCTGTCCATCCAGCGTTCCGTCACGCGCGATACTGCGTTCACCCTCGCCGAGCAACTCATCCAACTCGCCGGGCGCAAAATCGCCGAATTGCTCTTGTTGGTCAAGCGTCAGCAAGGCCGCCAGCACAACGTCCTCCGGCGTGGCGTATTTTCCAGACTTCACGCGCTCGTCGATAAGCTTCTGCACGTCCGGCGTAAGGTTCATATGCGGATCTCCTCAGTGAAAAGTAGTTTAGCAGGTGGCCAGGCAAAAAGAAACCGAGCGTATCAGCCAGTCAGAGGGCAGTAGTCAAGTAACGCACAGCTAATGGCTACTGGCCGGCTCCCCAGTCGTGCGTATCGTCTCCCGTCTTTGTCGCCTTCGGTGCATGCTTTTTCCCAAGCGCGAGAAGATGCTGCACCATGTCTTGTGAAGCCTGTTGCGCAGCCGCCATCTTGATGTCATGCGGCAGCTCCTGATGCGGCAACAGCCAGTAGCTGAGGCGCTGGCCGGGGAGCTTGACGCGCTCGGTGGTCACGTCCAGGTCGGATTTGGCGCGGAAGAGCGTTCGCTCCGAAAGCCCCGCTTGCTCGGCCGACTGCCAGACCTCTTCGGATGTCCGCGGCGCTTCATCCAGAAAGTCCTCGAGCCAGTCGCGAGCGATCTCGCGTTGCCGGGGCGGCGCCTCGGCGCCGGACTTGCGTTCGAGGAGCTGGTCGGCCGTCAGGCTACTCTCCCCCAGCCAGGTTACGCTGAGCTGGCCGGCATAGGGCTCATCCACGCGAAAGGCCAGGCTCGGCTGCGGCGGGGCGATGTTGTTCTTGACCTGGGCCAGCACGCGCTGCTCCGGGTGCTGCGGATCGGCCGCCACCAGCCACGCCGTGCGGCAGGTGCCCAGGAAGCCGATGGAGCCGCCGCCCCGGTACAGCGAGCGCAGGCCGCCGCTCTTGTTCAGATGCCGCACCAGCACGATCGCGCACTGGTGCTGCCGCGCCAGCCCGGCCAGCGGCAACAGCGCGCGGCGCACGCTCTGGTCGTTGCCGCTCTGGATGGTGCGCTCGAGAAAGGCCACCACCGGGTCAATAATTACCAGCCGCGCTTGCGTACGCGCCAGGGCCTCGCCGAGCGCTGCCTGATCCGCCGGGAAGCGCGGCGGCTCGCTCAAGCCGTACTCCTCTTCATCGATCCCAAAGACCCGCTCCAAGTCGGCGCCCATTGCCTGGAGCCGAGGCTTGAGCGTGTCTTCCAGCGCGTCCTCCGCGTTCAACAAGAGAACATTGACGGGGCCAATGGCCGGTCCATCGCCGGGGAACGGCTTGCCGGTCGTCGCGCGCGCGCAAAAGTCGAGCGTGAGCAGCGTCTTCCCCAGTCCCGGGTCGCCGTCCAGGATGGCCAGCTTGCCCAGCGGCAGCCGGCCCCGCCATAACCAACCGACCGAGCGCTCGGTGATTTGACTGAAGGGACGCACCGGCAGGGAACGATTCGATACAGCCATGGAAGTGCACTCCTGGTGAAAACTCGGAGCGCGCCGCCCCCGCTCGCCACGCGCGAGCCAAGGGGCACGGCGCCTCACTGCCAAGCGAGATTACTATACTTCAGTACATGTTTCTATGTCGGTAGTGCAATTTGCCGCAACCAGTTGTCAATTAATATGTTAAGACGTGATAGCTGTTGATCGGCCCGGAGAGCTTCCCCAGGCGAGGAGACCGGCCCTGACTCTTTTGGCAGTTTGGCAGTCGACTCATCGCGGCAGCGTAAACCGAAGCGTGATAGGGGGTTAATGCGACGAAGTTGACTGCCAAGAGGGGTAAAAACCTTGGCAGTCTTGGCAGTGTCTTCATGCCGAGGTTGGCCTAAAGCCGTGCCAGGTATTCTCCTGATCCAACCAGTGCGGCGACCACATCTTCATCCTTCGCCCCGTTTCCCAACGCCGACACGAAGTTGGCCAGACCAGCGCTGTCCGCCGGCCGATGCAGGAAGCGCAGGTAATAGCCGCCTACCAGGTCCTGCCGATACTCAGTGCTGACGAAAATCGTCGCGGCCACCTGGCCGCGCGTGGTGCCGCCGGCGAGTTGCTGATTGAAGCTGGCGCGGCCGCCTGCATCGATGGGTCGTCCGAGAGCGTCCTGGAAGAGGGCGGTGAGGAAGCCGTCATTGGTGCCGCCGCCCCGGTTCTGGAAGTATTCCGCGGAGCCGGTCAGGGCGACCGCCACCTGCTCGTCCGTGCCGCCCGTGGCCAGGAAGTTGAGGAAGTTGCTCAGGCCGCCCAGGTCTGCGGTGCGGTGCAGGAATAGTTGATAATCCGCGGCGATCAGATCCGTGCGGTATTCCTGGCTGCTGGTGATACTTTGCGAAACCTGGCTGGGAGGCAGGCCGGCATCCAGGGCCGCGGTAAAGACCTGAAGACCCGTGGCATCTACCGGCCGCTGCAGTAGGTCCCGGTAAGCCTGGCTCACGAAGCGTTCGTTGAGACTGCCGATCACCGCCTTGGAGGTGGCCGCGGCCGTGCTGCCGCCCGAATCCTGAATGGCCGCGCTCACCGTGTACCGGCCTGGCGCTACAAAGGTGTGAGTGCCGGCTACCGTAAAGGTGCTGCCGGAAGCGGTGATGGTGCCGGCACTCGGGGCAGTGCCATCGCCCCAGGTGATCGTCGCCGTGAATTGTCCAGCCGTGCCGTTCGGGTCGGCATCGGTGAAGGTGGCGACGGTGACGTTGGTGGCGGCGATGCCGTGCGCTACCGTAACGTTTACTCCCGTCGCCGACAGGGGCGCGTCCACGAACGTGGAGACCTGTCCGCTGCTCCCACCGAAGTTGCTGTCGCCGTTGTAGATGGCGGTAAGCACATTGCTACCGGCAGCCAGGGCGCCGATGGTGTTGAGTATGGCGACGCCGCCGCTCAAGCCTTGTGTGAAGGAATTGCCGTTGTACAGGAACGTGACTGTTCCGGTCGGAGTGCCGGTCGCAGGTGCAACCGCGCTTACGGTCGCGGTGAGCGTGACCGATTGGCCGGCAATCGAGGGGCTGGGAGTCACATGGAGTACGGTCGCGCTGGCGGCCTGATTCAAGAGGACGCTCACACCGCCGGGTGATTGACCATTGGAAGACGTAAGAGGGACGCCCGCCATGGCAATGTCGAGCTTGCCGTCGCCATTAAAGTCACCCGCGACAATAGCGGAAGCATTCAATCCCGAATCCCGGTTGACCGCGGACTGGAACGTGCCATCGCCGTTGCCGAGCAGCAGGCTCACGCCGTCTAGGTCGTCCACCGCCAGGTCGAGCTTGCCATCGCCATTGAAGTCGTCTACGACCACGGCGTGCGGGCCTGTATCCGCCTGATAGGACACGGCAGTCGCAAACGTGCCGTCTCCCTTCCCAAGTAAAACGCTCAAGCTGCTCCGATCTAAGTCCTGATTGGTGACGACCAGATCCGGGACGCCGTCCCGATTGAAATCGCCGACGGCTACGGAAGTAGGTTCGCTGCCGACCGGATAGCTTTGGGCAACCTGGAACGTGCCATCGCCTTTGCCCAGAAGCACGCTCAGAGTGCCGTCCCCGAAGTTCGGTACGGCCAGATCAGGCGCTCCGTCGTTATTGAAATCCCCCACGGCTATAACGCCGGCGGGCCGTGAGCCAACATTGTAGTTCGCAGTGTTAAATCCTCCGTCCGACCTGCGCAGGGCCAGCGTTACGTTATTACCACCGAAGTTGGCGGTGGCCACGTCAAGCAAACCGTCGTGATTGAAGTCAGCCACAGCCACTGCATCGGGGTTTGCCCCCACGCCAAAATTGAGTCCCTTGTAGGATGTAAATCCTCCCTCGCCATCATTGATGAGCAAGTTAAAGTCGCTGTCCGTTTCGTTGACGACGACGATGTCGGGCTTGCCGTCGGGGAGAATGCTGGTCGCGCTGCCAAAGTCACCTACCGCCACGGCCGCGGGGCCTTTGCCTACAGAGAAGGTGCCGCCGAAGTTCTGGAAACCGCCGTCCCTGTTGGCATCGCCTGTTAGCACGGATATGTTGTTGCTCGCTTCGTTTGCCATGACGAGGTCGAGAATCCCATTGCGGTGGAAGTCCCCGATAGCCAAGCCGCCGGGCTGCGCAACGGCAGGAGAGCCAGGTGCGTTGCCGGGGTAGAAAGTGGGAGGGCCGAAACTGAGCAATGTACGCTCTCCCAACATCTCCAATTTCGGCCTGTAACTCCCCTTTTGGCCGCGATCAAAAAGGCGGCGCTTGAACCTCGCAGCCTTGGATTCCAGGTTCAGGGATCGGAAGCACCAAGCAAGAAACATAAGGATTCCTCTTCTTTCAGGTTCACGCGCTCGATTGTTTTTGCGTGTGTGTCAACCCTTGCTGTAAAACTCTTGCGACGCGGCGAATTGAACTTCCATCCCCAGCAAATCCAGCGACGTATTCAGCCAGAAGGCCAGTTCCGACGCCCCAGGCCGGGTCGTGCGGTGCAACAGGGTTACATAGAATTGCAGCACCTGATCGGTGCGCGCCTCTTGCGAGGCAAGCAGCGCCGCAGCCACGCCGTTGCGGCCCAGGGTCGGCAGCTTCCCCAGCCAGCCGTTGATCTCCGAGCCGCTCCCCGGCCGCCCCAGCAATTGCAGGTACATGGTCTGGATGAAGTTGGCGTCCGGATTGGGTGAGGCGCTCAGAGCCGTGGCGTGGTCGAAGTACTCCGGGGAGCTGAGGAAATTGGCCATCACCTGCTCGGCCGTGCCGCCCTGCTGGATGAACCTGGTCCAGCCGGTCTCGCCACCGAAATCCGCAGGCCGGTTCAAGAACTTGAGATAAAAGGTATCCACCAGCCGCCGCAAGGCTTCCTCGGCGCGGCCGATGCTGCTGGCGACGCCGGCCCGGCCCATGGTGGGCAACTGCGCCACCCAGCCGTTGAGCTCGGCGACGCTGCCACTGCGTTGCAGGAACTGGTTGTAAAGGGCCTGCACAAATTGCTGGTCGGCAGTCAATTGGGTTGTGCCGACGTCGATCGTGCCGGTGCCGGGATTGCCGCCCCCGAAGTTGGTGTTGTGCGTGCCGTCCTTGATGACGGTATTCGGGTCGGCGACGCTCCACAGGTTGTTCCGGGCGCTTACCATGCCGGTGGCGTCGGTATTGTGCAGGTAAATGGCGAAAACGCCGCTGGCAGTGCCCGTAGCGGTGTAGGTGCGAAAGTTATTGCCGCCGCGGCTCGTGCCCAGGTCCCCCGCAGAGCCGCCGCCGAGATCCGTGGCGCCCGCGCTGGTGGTGTCGCCGAAAATCTCAACGCCGATGACGTTGCCCCGGAAATCGTTGCCCTGGACCAGTACCTCGAACTGAGCCCCCACGCCGACATTGATGAACAGCCCGGTCCCCAGGCCGCTCGTGCTGAGCACGTTGTTCAGGACGAGGGCGCTCGTGGGCTTGGTCACGAACTCCACGCGCAGGGCCTTGTTCTGGCTGCCTCCGGGCAAGGCAAAGCGGTTCTGAACCACACTCACATGCAGGCTGTCGTCCACGGAGAGGCCCACGCCGTTGGCCGGCTGGCCCTGGAAACTATTGCCCTGGATCAGTGCGCCGTCATCGTTCTCCAACAAAATGCGCGCGCCTCCGAGAAAGCGGTTGTTCAAGATCCGGTCGCCTGTCGGGATGCCGGACGCGGAATTGTTGCCGGTCAGATTGAAAATGCCGTTGTCGGTGACGGTGTTGCCGGAGAGCTCATTGAGGCCGTTGCCCGGCCCCCCAGATTCCAGCACAGTATTGAGAACGGAGTTGCTAATCTGCGTCTCAGCAGTGCCTGCGTCAAGCGTCACTTTCTGCACGTTTAGATTGAGCAAGACGACCTGAATGGTGCCCGGCCATATTTCCAGGTTAGGGACCGAGGCAGGGAGTGCGTTAGGATCTCCTTGAATCGTGACGGAGTTGGCTATGCCAATCGCTTTCCCGTTCACGACATTGGTGCCCGCGGCATGGGCATTGCCCAGAGGGTTATGCAGGGTTAATCGGTAACGGCTGCCGGCGGCGGGAGCGACGGCATCGACGAGGGCCATTTCGGTCCCCACGGAGATCACCTCGGAAGGCGTTATCGGGGCCACCGTGGTTATCGCCGTATCGCCGGCCGCGGCCGCCGTGGCCAGGGTAGTATCGTTGAAGTCGCCGGCGCTGGCCCCCGGCTCGATCTGGATCGTGTCGTGAGTGCCGACGGCGGCCGTGACGGCGTCCTGCAGCGTGTGAAAGTGCAGAGCGTCAGTGGGAAAACTCAGAGGCACCACGCTGAGTAAGGCTGAGGACGAGCTGGTGCGCGCAATCTTGTTACTTTGGAATTCGGTGAACCAGATGTTGCCATCCGGGCCGCGGGTAATTCCTTCTGGTTGACTGTTGGGCGGGACCGCGAAATCCGTGATCACTCCGGTGGGCGTGATACGGCCGATCTTGTCGGTCGCCAATTCCGTAAACCAGAGGTTGCCGTCCGGACCCGTGGTGATGCCGAAGGGTTGAGCCTGAGGCGTGGGCACGTTGAACTTGGTCAAAGGCACTCCACCGGGCAGGGTAACGCGGGCGATGTAATCACCCCCGGTTGCTGTCAGCCACAAGTTGCCGTCCGGGCCCGCGGTGATGCCAGTTGGAAAGTCGGTCGGAGCAAGGGAGAAGTGTACAACCATTCCGTTGGGCCGAATGAGAACATATTTGCCGGTGCCGTTTTCCGTGAACCAGACGTTGCCGTCCGGCGCGCCCGTGATGCCCTCCGGAGCGCTGCCCGCCGTTTGCTGGAATTCGGTGATGACGCCGGCGGGGGTGATGCGTCCTACTTTGTCGCTCGCGGTTTCGGTGAACCAGATATTACCATCGGGACCGGCGGTGATGCCGAATGGCCGGCAGGTGCTACTGGGAAGCTTGAACTCGGTGACCGTGCCGCTGGGCGTGATACGGCCGATCTGGCCCACGTCCTGTTCGGTAAACCACAGATTGCGATCCGGGCCCGCGGTGATGGAAAAAGGATAGGAATCGTCCGTGGGAATTTTGAACTCGGTTATGGTCCCGCCCGGCGTGATTCGCCCAACCTGGTTGCCGGCCGCCTCCGTGAACCAGAGGTTGCCGTCGGGACCTGTCGTGATCCCTGTTGGATTGCTATTCGCGGTGAGAGTTGGGAATTCCAGGATGCCCAGAGAAAGAAGACAACGGTCCTCCAGGCATTCGAGCCAGGGGCGCGGGTGAGGCGCCCGCTGCCGCCGGCTAGGGACGCGATCCGCTTTGCGCGCCGATTTGAAAAGCAAACCAGAAATCATGCTCATGACAAACTCCGCACTTAGGAACGTCTGATCCGGGTCTAAGACTTACAATCGTGCTAGATATTCTGCGGATGCGATCAGTGCCGCGATCACGTCTTCGTCCTTGGCCCCATTGCCGAGTGCCAAAACGAATGAGGCGAGACCGCCGCTATCAGCCGGCCGCCGCAAGAAGCGCAAATAAAAACTGCCCACCAGATCCTGCCGATACTCCGTGCTGCCAAATATCGCCGCCGCCACTTGACCGCGCGTCACGCCGGCGGCCAATTGTTGATTGAAATTCGTGCGGGCGCCCGCATCGATAGGCCGTCCCAGGGCATCCTGGAAAAGGGCGCTCAGAAAACCGTCGTTCGTGCTGCCGCCACGC